>SCQP01000006.1 GCA_004299485.1 Acidobacteriota bacterium | reverse complement strand
TCGCTGAGCGCGGCTAGCGGAGCCGGGGCGTGGGGCCCCCGGCGCAGCGGCTTTGCGGGCTTGGAGAGCGGGCCGCGCGGCGTAGCCGCGCTGGGTGCCCGCGATTAATCATTAGCTGCAGGCCAACTGGGTGAGGCGCTGGCGGGCACGGAAGAGGCGGCACTTGAGGGTGGAGGGTTTGCAGCCCAGACGGGCGGCGGCCTGGGCGCAGCTCAGGCCGCGGAGCTCGCACAGCACCACCGCCTGGCGCAGCGGCTCCGACAGGCGGCCGAGAAGACGGCGCAGGCGCTCGTGACGCTCGCGGTCGAGGCAGTGGGCCTCGGGGCTGGGGTGATGATCGGCGAACTGTAAGCCGGCGTCGGTGACTTCTTCGAGCGAGGAGGCCGGACGGGCGCGGCGGCGGCGCTGCTGGCCGCGGGCAGCGTTGATGACAATTCGGGTCAGCCAAGTGACCAATTCGGAGCGGCCCTGGAATTGATCGCGATGGCGGTAGGCGAGCAGGAGGGCTTCCTGCAAGGCGTCCTGGGCATCTTCGGGGTTACCCAACTGCCGCAGCGCGATACGGTACAAACGGCTGTGGTAGTGGCTCACGATCGCGTCAAAGTCCGGAAAATCCTTCCGTAAAGACGTAAATGTTGCGCTTTCCATGTCTCGCTCCCTGAATAATGTGTTCCTCTGCGGGACTCACTGCTATGTCTGTTGCAATTGGCAGGCCAAATCATCGGCTATCCTAAGCCCATGCAAATGCGGGGATTGTGGATTTCGGGCTGGGCGCTGGCACTCGGCTTGTGTGTAGTGGCACAGCGGGCGCAGGGAAACCGCCAGGCACTAGCGACGGTGATGGGCGAGGGGCTGCTGCATTCCCAGGCCAACCAAAAGCTGGAATACCTGACTGACCAGATCGGCGAGCGGCTGACGGGCACGGCGGCGGCGCAGCGGGCTATCGCCTGGGCGCTCACGGACATGCGCGGGATGGGGTTGCGCAATGTCCATAAAGAGGACTGGACGATGGCGCATGGCTGGACGCGCGGGCCGATTGCTGTAGACGTCATCGGCCACGGGCATGAGCACCTCGAGGCGGCGGCCATGGGCTGGACGGGGTCCACCCCTAAAGGCGGGGTGAACGCCGATGTCATTTCTGTGAACGCGTATGACCTCAAGGGGGCAGCGGCTCAGGCCGAGGCGAATCCGGGCGCCTGGCGGGGCAAGGTGTTGCTGGTGCGGACGCAAGGAGCGCCGCCGGCGCACTACAACCCGCTGGATTCGTTCCTGGAGCTGACGCCGTTTTTGCGGGCGGCGCACCAAGCCGGAGCTGTGGCCGTGATTGCCGGACAGGGCGCAGGCGCATCGCAAGGCATGAACCTGACGCATACGGGCGTGCTGGGGTTCAACGTGCTGTTCCAGGTTCCGGTAATTAACCTGACGCGCGAGGACCAACTGCTGCTGGAGCGGCTGCTCGATCATGAGTACGGCACGCCGGTGCGGCTGCATGTGGATGTGGAAAACCAGGCGACCGGCCCGGTGACGGCAAGCAACGCGGTGGGTGACATTCCGGGAACAGAATTCCCGAAACAGATGGTGATCGTGGGCGGGCACCTGGATAGCTGGGATTTGGCGCAAGGGGCGACCGACAACGGCACCGGCGCCGTGGCATCGCTGGCAGCGGCACGGGCTATCATGCAAAGCGGCTACCGGCCGCGGCGGACGGTGCGGGTGGTGCTGTTCACCGGCGAAGAAGAAGGGCTGCTGGGCTCGCTGGCGTATTGCGAACAACATAAAGCCGAGATGGCCAACACGATTGCCGCGCTGATCCTGGATGAAGGCCAGGGGCCGATCGCCACCCTGCAGGTGGGCGGGCACGATGCCGCGCTGCCGAAGCTGGAGCCGCTGGCGCAAGCGCTCGAGGCCTTCCCTGCCCCCAGGCTCGAGGACACGAGCAGCTTCGATACCGACACCGGGCCGTTCATCCTGGACGGCGTGCCGGGCATCAACCTGTCGCAGAACTCGCCCAACTATCGCTACACGCACCACTCGCCGGTCGACACCTTCGATCACGTGCGGCAGGATGTGCTGGTGCGCAATGCCGCCGAGATGGCGGTGATGGCGTACTACATTGCCGATCTGCCGGAGCGGCTCGATGCGCCCTGGACGCCGGCGCAGGTGGAGGCGAAACTGAAAGGGCAGGGGCTGGAGGCGGAACTGAAGGCGTTCGGGCTGTGGAAATTCGGGGAGTAGTTGTCAGTTGTCAGTTGTCAGTTTCACAGACGCGGAATTTTCGGAGGCGCATGATTATAGCTTTGGCTTGTGACCACGCGGGGTTTCCGCTGACGGCGAGGATTCGGAAAGAGATTGAAGCGGCGGGGCATACGGTGCTCGATCTGGGGACGGATTCGACCGCGCCGGTCGACTATCCCGACTATGCGCTGAAGCTGGGGCTGGCCGTGCGCGAAGGGCAGGCCGAGCGCGGAGTGCTGGTGTGCGGCAGCGGCGTGGGGGCGTGCGTGGCGGTGAACAAGATTCCGGGCATCCGCGGCGGGCTGTGCCACGACAGTTTTTCGGCGCGGCAGGGCGTGGGCGACGACGACTGCAACGTGCTTTGCCTGGGCGCGCGCGTGATTGGGCCGGAGCTGGCCGCGGATTTGGTGCGCATTTTTCTAGACGCGAAATTTTCCGGCGCCGACCGGCACCGGCGGCGGCTGGAAAAGATTCACGGGCTGGAAACGCGGAGTTGGAAGTAAGCCTAAAGCGAGATTCCGAATTGGGCGAAACGGCGGCGGCCCGCAGGGGTGATTTCGAGAGCACGGGAATCGAGCTCGCGCCGCAGCCAGCGCTGCCGGAGACAGGCGGCGAGTAAGGCCGAGCCCAGGGCTCCGGCCAGATGCGGACGGCGTTCGCTCCAGTCCAGACAGGCAAAGGCGAAGCGGCGGCGAGACGGGGACGTGATCGCGATATCCACGCCCCACGAGTGCAGTCCGGCGCGGCCCGCGGGGGTGAGCTGGTAGGCGGCAAGCCAGCCGCGGGCGAGGAGGCGGTCGTGCAGCGCGACGCCGAGACGGCCGGCGATGTGGTCGTAGCAGGTGCGGGCCAGGCGCAAGGAATCGGGAACGCGCGCCGCCGGAGGTGGCTCGCCACTTTTTGCCCTGGTCGCTCCCGTTGGTCGCTTGGAGTGCGGGCTTCGATTGCCGGCAGGGTCCGACCGCTGGCGCTCAGGGCTCCTCCAAGCTGCCGCCAGCTGCGGAGCGCCGGCAAGCACGCCGAGCGCTTCCAGTGCGCGGGCGGCACCGGCGCCGGCGAGGCGAAAATACCGGTGCTTGCCCTGCACGGCGCGCGTGACCAGACCGGCCGATTCGAGGCGATGCAGGTGGGTGCTGGCAGTGGAGGGCGTGACGCCGCCAGCCAGCGCCAGCTCAGTTGCGGTGCGGGCGGAGCCATCGAGGAGCAGGTCCAGCATGCGCACGCGCGCCGGCTCGGCGATCGCCTGCGCGGTGGCAGCCACGGCGTAACTCCACGCGGTAGGCATAGTTTGATGATAATCGAAGCGTAGGTGAAGCGGGATGGCGATGCTGGAGCGCATGGCTCACGACACTGCTGCTATGAACCGCCGCACCGCCCTCGCCACGCTGGGCACGCTCGCCGCCGCGTCGGCACTGCCCGCCGACCCCGAACCCCTCCGGCGCGAGGCCTGGACCATCACCTGCATCATCCGCTACCAGATTGACCCGTACCAGAAAGAGGCCTTCCGCCAGTATGCCGCGGCGTGGGGGCCGATTATTCCGCGCTGTGGCGGACGGCTGATCGGCTATTTTCTTCCCTACCAAGGCACCAACGACATTGGCTGGGGGCTGATCGCGCTGCCCTCGCTGGCGGCGTACGAACAGTACCAGGCGCGGCTGCGGCAGGATGCCGAGGCGCGCGCGAACTTCGCGTTTGCCCAACAGAAGCGATTCATTCTGCGCGAGGAGCGAAACTTTGTGGAGGGCGTCGCGGGGACGCTGTGCCTGCCGGAGGCTTGAGGGTGGTGAGCCATCAGCCATCAGCCACTTAGATTTGACAGCGCCGGAGCCATGACATATATTGTCTAGCAATATATGACTACGTCAGGGTTTGAGCGGGAACTGAAGAAGGGCAGCGCGGAACTGCTGCTGCTGTCACTGGTGGAGCAGCGGGCGCGGCATGGGTACGAGATCGGCAAGCTGATCGAGACGCGCTCGCGCGGGGCGCTGCGGTTCAACGTGGCATCGCTCTATCCGCTGCTCTACCGGCTGGAACGGCGGGGCTGGATCGCCGGCCGCTGGGTGGAACGCGCCGGCGAGCGGCGGCGGCGGTACTACAAGCTGACGCACGAGGGGCGGAAAACACTTGCGGAGCAGCGCAGTGCGTGGGTGAATTTCGTCGCCGCCATGCGGCAGGTGACCGAACATGCTTGACTGGCGTGCGGAGGTGCAGGCGCGCGCGGGAAATGATGTTGCCGCGGACGTTGCCGAAGAAATGGCGCAGCATTTGGAGGCGCACTATGAGGAGCTGCGGGCGGAGGGGATGACGGCTGCGGCGGCGCGGACGGCGACGCTGGCGGAGCTGAACGGCGGGCGCTGGGACGAGTTGTGGCGCGGGGCGCGGGAGCGCATGGAGGAGGAGTTGCCGCGCCGCGGGTGGGCGGGCGTGGGACGCGACCTGCGCTACGCGCTGCGGCGGCTGCGGCGGAGTCCGGGATTTGCGGTCGCGGCTATCTTGTCGCTGGCGCTGGGGATTGGCGCCAACGCCGCGATTTTTCAACTGCTCGACGCCGTCGCCTTGCAGACGCTGCCGGTGAAAGACCCCGGACGACTCGCGGAGGTGCAGGTGGTGGCACGCTCGCGCACCGGGGACAGCGTCGGCTACCCGGCGCAGCTCACCTACGCGCTCTGGCAGCAGGTGGCAGCGCAGCAGAAGGGATTTTCTGACCTCGGCGCCTGGTATGCCGACAATGCGCACGCGGGCGAGGGGGCGGGGCGGCGCAACGTGCGGGCGCTGCTGGTGAGCGGCGGATTTTTCTCGACGCTGGGCGTGGGGGCGGCACGCGGGCGGCTGCTCGGGCCCCAGGACGATCCGGCCGGGTGCCGCGGCTTTCATCTGGCGGGCGTGGTGCTGAGCTACGCCTTCTGGCAGAGCGAGTACGGCGGCACGCCGGTGCTGGGAAGGACGCTAGCGGTCGAGGGCCGTGCACTGCCGATTCTGGGCGTGAGCGCGGCGGGGTTCACGGGGCTGAACGTGGGGCGGAGTTTTGACGTGGCGCTGCCGCTGTGCGCCGAGCCCCTGGTGGACGGGCCGCCGCCGCTGCTGACGAACGCGGAGGGCTGGTGGCTGGCGGCGGTAGGGCGGCTCAAGCCGGACTGGACGCGGCAGCAGGCTTCGGCGCAACTGGCGGCGATAGGGCCGGCGATTTTTGCCGCGACCCTTCCTGCGATGTACAGCGCGCGCGACCGGGCGACCTACCTGCAGGACAAATTGGCCGCCACGCCGGCGGCTACGGGAGTGTCGCAATTGCGGCGGCAATACGAGGAGCCGTTGTGGCTGCTGATGGCGCTGGCGGGAGTGGTGCTGCTGATCGCCTGCGCCAACCTGGCGAACCTGATGCTGGCACGGGCGGGGACGCGGCGGCGGGAGATGGCGGTGCGGCTGGCGCTGGGCGCCTCGCGCGCGCGACTGGTGCGGCAACTGCTGGCCGAAAGCGTGTTGCTGGCGATCGCGGGAGCGTTGACCGGCGCCGCCCTGGGCTGGGGCGCCAGCCGCGCGCTCACGGCCTTCATGAGCACCGCGGATGCGCGCGTGGTTTTGCACATCGCACTCGACTGGCGCGTGGTGGCGCTTTTGGCCGGGCTGGCGATGGCCGCTTGCATTCTGTTCGGCCTGGCGCCGGCGCTGAAGGCCAGCGGCGCCGCGCCCGCGGAAGCGCTGGGGGCGAGCGGGCGCGGCCTCGCGGCGGGCGGGCGTTCGCCGCTGCGGCGGGGGCTGATGATCGCGCAGGTGGCACTGGCGCTGCTGCTGCTGGTGAGCGCGCTGCTGTTTGCCGGAACGCTCGGAAATTTGCTGGGCGTCGACCCCGGCTTCGACGCGACCGGTGTGACCGTGGGCTACCCGGACTATTCCCAGGTCGCGTCCGCGCGCCTGGCGCAGGAGCAACGGGCGATGCTCGCGGCCATGCGCCAGTTGCCAGGGGTGCGGGCGGCGGCAAGCGCGTCCATTCTGCCACTGTCGGGCATGGGGTGGAACAATTGGGTGGCGATCGACGGGGCGGCAAAGCATCAACACGTGGTGGATCTCAATGCGGTGAGCCCGGGGTATTTCGGCACGCTCGGGATTCCGCTGGTCGCCGGGCGCGATTTCACTACCGCCGACGCGAAGACCGCGCCGGGCGTGGCGATTGTGAACCGGGCCTTCGCGCGCAAGTATTTGCAGGGCGCAAGTCCGATCGGCCACACCCTCCAGATTGCCGGCGGCCGCGGGGTGCTGGGGCCGCCGTTCACCATCGTGGGTGTAGTGGGTGACACCAAATACTTCACGTTGCGGGAACCGTTCGTGCCGATCATCTATCAATGTGTGGCGCAGGATGCCGCAGGCGGCCCACCGGGGCTGGTGCTGCGCAGTCTCCTGCCCCCCGGCGCGGTGGCCGCGGCGGCCCGCACGGCGGCGGAAAAAATCGACCCCAGCATATCGCTGACGCTGCAGGGGCTGGGCGCGGGCATCCGCGAGGGCTTGCTGCGGGAGCGGCTGATGTCGGTGCTGGCGGAATGCTTTGCCGGCCTGGCGGTACTGCTGGCGCTGATCGGCCTCTACGGGGTGATTGCCTACATGGCGGTGCAGCGGCGGCGCGAGATGGGCATCCGGCTGGCGCTGGGCGCGCCCGCAGGCAGTGTCGTAGGGCTGATCTTGCGCGAGGCCTGGCTGCTGCTGGCGATTGGCCTGGCGGCCGGGCTGGGGCTGGCGCTGGTAGCGGGACGGGCGGCGCGGGCGCTGCTGTTTGGGGTCACGGCCAGCGACCCGCGCACGCTGGCGGCAGCGGTCGCGACGCTGGCAATCGCCGGGACACTGGCAGCGCTGGTGCCCGCGCGGCGGGCCGCCGCGGCCGACCCGGTGCGCACGCTGCGCGAGGAGTAGCCGTCAAGAGTGGCTCGCCACTTTTTGCCCTGGTCGCTCCCGTTGGTCGCTTGGAGTGCGGGCTTCGATTGCCGGCAGGGTCCGCCCGCTGACGCTCAGGGCTCCTCCAAGCTGCCGCCAGGCGTTAGGGGCGCACGTAATGGAGCGCAACACAACCGGATCGTAAGGGCTTCGATTCAACCAGCCGCAGCTTCATCGTCTGCGGCAGACTGGCGCCGTCCAGCAGGCGTCTGCCGCCTCCGGCCAGGACGGGTGCTACCACAAAGCGGAACTCATCCACCAGGCCCAGCTCGATGAGTTGGGACGGAAGGCTTACGCCGCCGACCAGAATGCCGGAGCCTGGTTCTTGCTTCAGGGCCGCCATTTCGTCGCGGAGATTTCCGCGGAGGAGGCGCGTGTTTTTGTCTTTGATGGCGCTTAGGGACCGGGAGAAGACCGCTTTGCGGGCGGCGTCAAACGCGTCGGCAAAGTCGTTCTCCGCCTGGGATTCAGAATGGGTTCGGGCGATATCGGGCCAATAAGGAACCATCAATTCATAGGTTTTACGCCCGTAGGCGAGCAGGCTGGCGCCGCGCACAAGCTGCGTATAGTAGGCAAGCAGCTCGTCGTCGGCAATCCCTTTGGTGTGGTCGCAGCAGCCATCCAAGGTGATGTTGATGGCGTAGATTACCTTCCGCATGGGGCCTCCGTAGCGCGGCCGCCGTGCGTCGCTTAGCTGGCGGCGGCTTCGGCTTGTTCTTCCATCATCACCGAGACCAGGCGGGAGCAGCCGGGCTGGGGCATGGTGACGCCGTAGAGGGTTCCAGCGGCTTCCATGGTGCGCTTGTTGTGGGTGATGACGATGAACTGGGTCTCGGCGCTGAGGCCGCGCACCATGTCGGCGAAGCGGGCGACGTTGGCTTCGTCCATGGGGGCATCGACTTCGTCGAGCAGGCAGAAGGGGCTGGGCTGGTAGCGGAAGATCGCCAGGAGAAGCGCCATCGCGGTCATGGCTTTTTCGCCGCCGGAGAGCAGCAGGGCGTTCTGCAATTTTTTGCCCGGGGGCTGGGCGACGATATCGACACCCGGTTCATTGCTTGGCGCGGGCCCCAGCGCGGCTGCGCCGCGCGTCCCGCTTGTGCTCGCGCCGGGTTGGGGGCCCTCTTGCCCCAACCCGGCGCTGCGCCGCCCCTCGCCGGAGTCGTACTCGCTCATGCGCAGGAAGCCCTGGCCACCGCCGAAGAGGAGGCGGAAGCTTTCCTGGAAATTCTCGTTGATGCGCTCGAAGGCTTCGGCGAATTTCTGGCGCGAGATGGTGTCCATCTCCTGGATGGCTTTTTGGGTGTCGGCGATGGAGTCGAGCAGGTCGCGGCGCTGGGTTTCCATGAACTCGTGGCGCTGGCGGGCCTCTTCGTACTCTTCGAGCGCCATCATGTTGATGGGGCCGAGATTTTCGATGCGCTGGCGCAGGGCGCGGACGGATTCTTCGAGGGAAGAAAGGTCTGTCGGTGCTTCGGCCGCGGGTTCGGGTTCGGCGAGCAGGGCTTCGAGCTCGCAGCTCAGGTCGTCGCGGCAGGTCTGGCGGAGGTGCTCGGCTTCGGTTTCGAGGCGGGCGTTGGCGACTTGATTTTCGGCAAGTTCGGCGCGGCGGGCGTCGAGCGAGGCGCGTTGCGCGTGCAGGGCGGCATCGCCGGATTGCGTGGCGGCGCGCGCGGTGGCGAGCGCTTCGGCTTGCGCGGCCTGGGTTTGCTGGGCGGCGGTGAGCGAAGCTTCGAGCCCGGTGGTGCGGGCGAGGCCGGCCTCATGGGCGGCAAGGCGCTGCTGGCGGCGGGCGGCAAGGTCTTCGCCTTCACGCTGCAACTGCTGCAGGCGGGCGTGCAAGTCTCCGAGAAGCTGCTCCAGGCGCTCGGCGGTGGCGGAGGCGGCGCGAGCGCGCTCATCGACGCGGGCCTGCTCGGCTTGGGCGGCGCCCAGGGCTTCGGCGGCGGCGGTGCGGGCGGCTTGCGCGGCGGCGGCCGCCTGCTCGGCCTGCTGCTGCGCGGCGGCAGAATCGGTCTGCTGCCGGCGCAGGGTTTCAGCTTCGGCCTGCGCCGCAGCGAGGCGGTCGCGGGTCGAGGCCTGGGTGGCGCGGGCGCGTTCGGCCTCAAGCTGCGCCTGGGCGAGGCGGGCCTGGGCGCGGGCTTGCTCGTCTTCAAGCTGGCGCACGGCCTGGGCGCTGGTGAGGCGGCGGGTGTCGAGCTCGTGCAAAAGCTGGCGCTGGCGCTCGCGGTCGCGCTGCGCGGTTTCCGATTCGCGGGTGAGCAGGGCGGTTTGCTGCTGATGCCGGCTCAGGGCAGCGGCATCATCCTGCTCCTGCTGACGCAACTCGCGCAACTCGCGCTTGAGGCTGAGGGGGCCGGCACCGCGTCCGGCGCCGCCGGTGAGGGTGCCGCGGTGGTAGCAGGCTCCGTCGGGAGTGAGGAAATAGGCGTGGGGATGGCGCTCGGCAAGCGCGCGGGCTTGTGCGGCATCGGCCACGGCGTAGGCGTCGCGCAAGCGCGGCAGCAGCGCGCCCAGACCGGAGTGAAAGCCGTTGAGGGCTTTCATGTGGTCGAGCAGCGGCGTGGCGCCGCTTTCCTGGACGGCGATGGACGCGGGCACGGCAGCGACTTCGTCAGCCTTCTCGTGCACGAGGAAGGTGGCGCGGCCGCGCTGCTCCTGGCGGAGGAGAGCGACACCGGCTGCAGCAGCGTCCCAGTCGCCGACGACGACGTAGTTCAGCTCGTCGTGCAGGAACTGCTCGACCAGGCGGTCGTAAGGCGCCTCGGCTTCGATGAATTCGCCCAGCACGCCGGTGGAGGCGACGCCGCTGCCGCTGAACAGGCGCTGCACGGCTTCACTGCTGTAGCCGTGGCCGGCGACGATTTCATCGAGCGAGCGGCGGCGGGCTTCGGCGCCGGCGAGGTGGGTGCGGACCTGCTGTTCGGCGTCACGCTCGGCGGTGAGAGCCGCGGCGAGGCGGGCGCATTGCGCCTCGAGCGCCTCGACGCTTTCGCGCAGGCGGCCGGCTTCGGATTCCTGCTCCTGAAATTCGAGAGCAAGCTGGCCGCGGCGGGCGCCGCTGGCGTCGAGCTCGGCGCGGGCGGCCGCGTCGTCGCGGCCGAAGCGCTCGAGCAGGCGGTCGAGTTCCTCCAGGCGCGTCTGCTCCTGGGTGGCGGTGGTCGTGGCCTGCGCGGCACGCTGCAACAGGTCCAGGCCCTGGCGGCGGGCGGTGGCGCTGGCCGCGGCCGCGGCCGATTCGTCCGACTGCGCAGCGGCGTAGGCCTGCTGCCGGGCGTCAAGCGCTTGCTGCGCTGCGGAGCGGGCTTGGGCGGCCGAGGCACGGGCGGCTTCGGCCTGGGTGTGTTCGGCGTCGAGTTGCCGGCGCTGCTCGCCCGCCTGCGCCTGCGCCGCCTGGTTTTCGACCGCGCGGGTCGCGAGGTCTTCGGCCTGCTGCGCATCGTAGGCGGCTTGCTGGCGTGCGGCGTCGGCTTCGCGGCGCAGGCCGGCGGCGGATTCGGCCGCGGCGCGCAGCTCGTCTTCGAGCGTCTGGCAGCGGGCGAGCGCGGCGGCGCGGGCGGCCTCGAGCGCGTCAACTTCGGCCTGGGCGGCGGCGACGGCAGCGTCGAGTTCGGCGCGGCGCGCAGCCAGATCGCCGGCGGCGGCGGCGAGCGCAGCGGCGCGCAGGCGCAGGAGCTGGCGCTGCTGCGCGTCGTATTCCTGCTTGTACTGGCGGTAGCGCTCGGCTTTGGAGGATTGGCGCTTGAGCGAGGCGACCTGTTTGGTGACTTCTTCGAAAATGTCGTTGATGCGGGCCAGATTCTGGCGGGCGGCTTCGAGGCGCGCTTCGGCCTGGCGGCGCTTGGCCTTGTATTTGCTGATGCCGGCGGCCTCTTCGATGATGGCGCGGCGGTCGTAGGGCTTGGAGCTCAAGATTTGGCCGATGCGGCCCTGTTCGATGATGGCGTAGGACTCGGGGCCGAGGCCGGTGCCGAGAAACAGCTCCTGGATGTCGCGCAAGCGGCAGGGGCGGCCGTTCATGAGGTACTCGCTTGCGCCATCGCGGAAGAGGCGGCGGGTGACCTGGATTTCGCCGCGCCGGTTGCGGGCGCGGAACTTGCGGCGTTTGCGAAAGGTGAGAACGACAGGGGATAGGGGCGAGGGGCCAGGGGTCAGGTCGGGCTCGGGGGCGTCGTCGGACTCGGGTTCGGAGACGGCCTCGGAGGGTTCGTCGCCCCAACCGGGGGTCATGATCTCGGCTTCGGGTTCTTCTTCGCCGGCTTCGGCGACGCCGAGGGCGTATTCGGCGGGATCGACGAGCGTGAGGCTGACTTCGGCCATGCCGGTCGCGGCGCGGTCGCGCGTGCCGGCGAAGATGACGTCCTCCATACGGCCACCGCGCAGCGACTTGGCTGACTGCTCACCGAGAACCCAACTGATGGCGTCGGCAATATTGGATTTGCCGCAGCCGTTGGGTCCCACGATACCCACCACACCGGAGCCGGAAAACTGGACCTCCGCGCGTTCGTAGAAGGATTTGAAGCCCTGGAGTTGCAGTTTTCGTAATTTGAGCACTCAGACCCCCTCCAACTACGTTGGATCACTCTCTTGGAGGCATGTTATCCGGCACTTGACCTCGAATCAAGAGAATAAACCAAACAGGGAGTGTGTGATAGCAAATGACCACTACATCTAGTGGTCTAGGAGCGGGCAAACATGCGGGGGTCGAAGCGGAACGGAACCGGGCGGTGGGGGTGGAAGCGGCGGAAATCGGGGTGGGCGGGGTTCAGCAAGACATTCCATTCACCCAGGACGGCGGCGGACGGGACGCGTAGAGCAACGCTGCTGGCACGGCGAACCCAATCGTCGCCGAGCGCTTGCAGATGCTGCGAGGACGACTCCAGCCAGCGCGGAGGCAGGAGCGGCGTTGCGACAGCAACGTCGTCATCGAGGTCTCCCGAGCAGGCTTGCAAATCGTCGGGCGCGGAGACGGGATCGAGGTGCACGAAAAACTCCATCGCCGCGAGCGCGAGCGTGGTACTGGTGTAGACGATACGGACATGGCGCGAGTTCCAGCGCGCGCCGAAGCGCCAGGCGCCTTCGCCGGTCCACATGTCGGCGGCGAAGCGCGCCGGACAGATGCGAAACAGGCGCACTAGCTGTAGCCACCGTACGCGATGCGGCCGAGAACATCTTCGACACCGATGGCGCCGGGATCAGTGTCAAGCTGATCGAGCGGGCGGGCGCCGCGCAAGGCGCGATTTTCGCTGCGCAACCAGGTCACGGCTTTGGCTTCGTCGCCGATGGTGGCGACGGCAATGGTGAAGACGCGCGCCAGGCGGGCGGCGCGATCGGATTCGGCGGGCGTGAGGCGCGAGCGGCTGCTGAGGCGGCGGCTGAAGGTGCGCGGCGCGATGCCGAAGGCTTGCGCGGCGGCGCGGTGATCCAGAGCGAGGCGCCCGGCCAAGCCGCGCACACTGGCGGCGGGAAGACCCTGGCGAATGAGCGCGGTGAGATCGTCGCCCGTGCGGACGATGCGTCCGAGCAGTTTCGCGCCGCCCAAGGCCTCGGCGGTGGCCTGGGCGGGAGTGAGAAGGGCACGTGCGGGTGTCGCCATATGGCAATTATAGTTTGCGGTTATGGCTGCCAGGAGAGAAAAGAGGAGAGGAGGGGGAAGTAGAGAGCGCAGTGGACGGAGTGCAAGGGGTCCAGGGAGTATAGAAAAGCGCCATAGGCATTGAGCTGCGGCTGATAGCGCAACTTTTCCTGAAACAGGAATGCCTCGAGACGTGTCCCTTGGTGGGTGGAGAGCTTGTAGTCGATGATCCAGCGGATACCGTTGGCGAGGAAGCTGCGGTCCAGGATGGCGTGCTGAAGCGCACCGCCGCTCAGGCCGCTCAGAGTCCATTCGGTGTGTGCGTCTTCGTGAGGGGAAAGAATCCAGCGGCCCTGCTCGTCGGCCAGAGTGCGGTCGAGCGCGGCGGCGGCCTCGGTGTGGGCGGCGGCGAGGTCCGCGGTGGTGACACCGGCGTTGCGGAGGCAGAGGTCGAGGCGAGCGGGGTCCCAGGCGAGGGGTTCGACGTCGGCCATGGCTTGCAACATGGCGTGGACGGCGACGCCGATGCGGCGCGAGAGTGCGCCGGCGACGTGCAAGGCTTGCGGCGCTTCGGACGGCGGCGTGGCCCCGGATACGGCGTGCCAAGGCAGGTCGGCGGGCAGCGTTGGGCGCCAGCCGGCGGCCACGCGGCGCAGAGCGGACGCGGGCGCGGCGGCGGGAAGTTGATGCGCGGCGGCGAGTGCGGCAGCGGCAGCTTGCGGATCAGTGAGGAAGGGACGGTGCGGAGCGAGAAATTGATCTCTCACCGCGTGCCAGACGCACGCCAGAGGCGAGCGGGAATCGGGCTGAGGATCTTGCTTGGCGTGCGGTGGCAGGGCCGCGAACAGGTGCAGCCGCTGGCGGGCGCGGGTGGCGGCGACGTACAGAAGGCGGAGCTGCTCCTGCTGTTTCTGGCGGACGCGGCGGCGGCGTACGAACTCGACGTGGCGATTGTCGCCGCCGCGTGCCGCCTGCGCGGCGAGCAGAAATTGGCTGGCGGCCTCGCGATGCGCGGGCGCCGGGCAGTCGATCCAGTCCAGCAGACGGAGGTCGTCAGGACGGGAGTAGCGGGTCAGCGAGGGCAGGAGAACGACGTCAAACTCCAGGCCTTTGGCCTGATGTACGGTCATGATTTGCAGGCTGGCGTCGGCGCGGGGATCGGGCGGTGCGTAAAGATTCGCCAACGATGCTTGCAGGGCGGCCGGCTCGAGGCCGCCGGGAGTGCGCCCGGCCAACTCTAGTTGATCGAACACCGCAGCGGCATCGGCGGAATTGGCACGCGCGGCACAGGCCGGACCGCCGAGTTCCCGCCAGCACCAGGCGACCAGCGCACGCATCGAGATCCGGCCGCGCTGGGCGGCGGCCGCGGACACAATTTCGCAGACGCGCGCGGCGCGCGTCTGGCCGTCGGGGGACAAATGGGCGCGGCGCGCGTGCCAGAGTTCGGCGACGGTGGAGGCGGCATCGTCCTGACAGAGGTCGTGCAGGTCGGCGAGGGTGAGGCCGCACCAGGGCGCGCGCAGCAGGGCCAGCCAGGCGACACGATCGGCGGGATCGAGCACGGCCTGGGCCAGCGCCAGGATATCGGTGGCCACCGGGCTTGCGGCGAGCGGCGCCAGGCGCACGCCCTGGGGATGCAGACCGCGCGCGGCGAGCGCGGGCAGGAGGGCGGCGGCATGGTTGCGGTTGTGGACGAGAATGGCGATGGAGGCGTCCGGATGCGCCGCACGCTCGCGGGCGGCGACGGCGGCGAGTTCCTGGGCTTCCAGTTGCGGATCGGAGGCGATTAGCGGATGCAGGATTGCGGCGGCCTCGAGCTCGGGGTGGACGGCACTGGCGTGGGTGGCAAACGTCGCATTGAACCACTGCACCAGACCTTGGTGGGAGCGGAAATTGGCAGTGAGATCGAGGGTTTCGAGTCGAATCGCGCCCAGGCCGTGCGTCGCCGCATGCTCGAACAAATCGGGACGGGCGTGGCGGAAGGCGTAGATGGACTGCATCGGGTCGCCCACCAGGAAGAGTGTGCGGCCGTCGTCCGGCTGCCAATCGCTCACCAGCTTGTGCAGCAGGGCGAACTGCAAGGCGGAGGTGTCCTGCACTTCATCGACGAGCAGATGCTGGAGGCGTCCGTCAAGAGCGAAGGCGAGCACGGACGGGTTGCCGGCTTCGCCCAGGGCGGCGAGCGCGGCCAGTGTGCACTCGGTAAAGTCGCAGGCGCCACGGTCGCGGAAGACGAGCTGGAGTTCGGCCGCCGCCAAAGGCAGAAGCTGCAACAGGTCGCGCAGGCGCTCCCAGGCGGCGTCATCGAGCGGCAACGGCTGCAGGCGGCGCGTACGGTGCAAGGCCTTGCAGGCGGGCTCGCTGAGAATGCAGGCGGGATTGCGCTTGCGGAGGGTGCCGGTTTTGGTCAGCACGCTCTCGGCCAGGAGCTGCCACTCGGGCAGCGCGGCCACCGCAGCCGCGGGAAGTTGCGGCGGCGCACCGGGATCGGCCGCGATGCGGGCGCGAGCGTCGGCGAGGTCGAGTTCAAGCTGATCCTGAAAGGCCTGCTCCAGACGCTGGCGGGCATTGGCCGCTCCGGCATGGGCGGTGAGGGGCAGCCACTGCTCGCGGCTGGCGAGCAGTTCGGCGAGCAACTGCACGGCGCGCTCAAGATTGTTGTCCAGCCGCAGCAGCAGCGAGCGGATCGCGGCGGCGACCTCGCTGCCCGGTTCCTCGTCCAGGCGCTGCAGCAGGGCACGGGCGGCAGCGCGATAGAGAGGCGCGGCGTCTTCGGTGGGCTGCGGCGGCGCGCCCAGGCGCGACAGCCAGGGCATGCGGCCGGCGAGCGATAGGGCCAGCGAATCAAGCGTCATGACGCGCAGGCGCGCGGGGGTGGCGGCGAGATCCCAGCCCCGCGCGCGCGCCTGCGCCTGTGCGGCAGCGGCATAACGCCACGTTTGGCGCTCGTGAGGCGCGGCGGGTTCCGGGCCGCTGGCGGCGGCCAGGGCGGCCAGCACGCGCGCGCGCATCTCGGCGGCCGCTTTGCGGGTAAAGGTGACCGCGAGAATGGCCTCGGGCTCATGCACGACGGCGAGCAGCGCCAGCACGCGCTGGACGAGCAGTTCGGTTTTGCCCGAACCGGCAGGAGCGCGAACGAGCAAGGAACGGTCGACGGCGAGGGCGGCCGCGCGGGCCCGATGGTCGGGCGGCAGGGCGGCAGTGGGAGCTTCAGCCGGCTGCGGCATCCGCTTCCTCCTCCTCGCCGGGATCCGGCGCCCGGCGCTCGCGGATGCGGCAGAGGGCGTGGAGATCACAATGCTCGCAACTGGTGCGCTGGCGCGGCTCAACACGGGCTTCGCCGCGCAAGTATTCCTCCGCCAGCGCGTGCAGCTCACGATCCCAGCGTGCGCGCTGGTCTTCCCAGGAAAGCATCCATTTCGGATGCGCGAACGGTTCGGACAACAGCGTGCCGGGGGAACGCTCGACACCGACCAGCGCCATGTCGCCGCTGCGAACTTGCGCGAAGGTGATCGCAGCCACCTGCGCGCGCCGCGGCTCGGTTACCAGATAGAGCGGCAATTGCGGCTGCTCGGGATAGGGTCCGGCCCAGGCGCCGGTGGAGCACTCACCGGATTTGTAGTCGAGCAGGACAAGGCTGCCCATGGCGCTGCCGTCTTCCAGCTCATCGATGCGGTCACGGCGCAGATGCAGCTCCAGGCCGGCGAAGGCGGCGGTGAGGCAATCCTCGGTGGCCAGGACGTGGAAGGGCCGGCGCTGGCGCTCGATCGCGCACCATGCGAGCACGGCGGCAGCCAGCCGTGCGCCTTCGGTGGCGGCGAGGCCCGGCCTGCCGGCGAGGCGACGCTCCGCCGCGACAGCGGCAGCGGCCAGGCGCTCGATGCGCGCGGCGGAAAAGTCGCCCGCATCCGGCCCAGCCCAGAGATCGCACAAGACGCGATGCAGCAGCGCGCCGCGAACGGTCGCGGGCAGACCAACGGCGAGCGCGGGCGCAGCGCGGGCGTGCAAACGCTGGTGGGCAAAGGCGCGGAAAGGGCAGGCGGATTGATCGAGAAAAAGTCCCGAACCGGCGCGGCGCTCGGGCTCCGTCGCGGGCGGAGCGAGATGATCGTCCAGGGTCTCCTGGTCTGCGGTTTGGGTGGCAGGGAGGACTGCGGGGGAGTGGCGGAGCGGCAGCCCAGCCAGCAGCGGGCTGGGCAACTGCGGGCGGCCCTCGCCATCGGAGGCGGCAAAACTCGCCTGCACATCCGGGCTGCTGCAGAGCAAGCGCTGCCACAGGCGCTGCGCCACTTCGGCCTCGCGCGCCGCGCTGGCATGCGGCAGGTTGCGCTCGCGCTGCAGGGCGAGGGGCAGGAAGGGATGCGGGTGCGGCGGCGCGGGCAACGTTTGCTCGTCGAGACCGCAGATCCAGAGGTGCGTGAATTCCAAGCCGGAGGCTTCAAGCCAGCCCAGAATCTGCACCGGCGCAGGCGCGGCCTGCGGCTGTAAGGGGCGTGCCGCGGCGGCGCGGCGCAAGCGGGTGAGCGCCGCGGCGCTATCGACCGGCGCCGGGGCGACCTGATCGAGGCGGCCGAAGTCGTCGAGCAGGCGCTGCCAGGCGGCGATGGTTTGCCAGCCGGCACTCTCGACCGGGCGCTCGCCCGGCCAGCCGAGCGATTCCCACAACGCGGCCCACGATTCGGCCCAGGGTTGATGCGCTTGCCGCTGCGGCCAGCGGCGGACGACGGCACGGGCGCGGCGAAGACTCGCAGCGAGTGCCGGACCGTGGCGGGCGGTGAGACGCGCGAGATCGTACCAGCGCCAGAGCTCGCGCTGCTGGCCGCGGATCTCCTGCTCGAGGCGGGCGCGGGCGGCGGTTTCGGTCTCGCTCCCGGCAAGAAACGGCGAGCGGATCCAGGCGAGGGCGGCGGACGATTCGACCAGACCGCGCGTGGAGAAAAGCTCGACCAACTGCAAGGCCGCAGCGATGGCGGGAGCCTCGGCGAGGGGTGGGCCGAGGGAAAGATGAAAGGCGCGGGGCGCGTCATCCCAGGGCGGGCGGCGAGGATGGAAAACCTCAAGAAAGATGCGCTCGACGGTCGAGCGGTGGGCGGCGAGGCCGGGAACGACGACGCCGATGTGCGCCGCCGGGTTTTGCTCGACGAGGTTGCGCGCCCAGGCGGCTACGGCTTGCAGCTCGGCACCGGGATCGGAGAACTGCGTGACCTCCGGGCAGACTGGCTCGGCGCTTGGTGTTGCGACATCGACGCTGACACCGGCGGTGCGGAGGGCGCTCACGAGTTCGTGCAACTGCGGCGAGAGTTCGTCGAAGCCGACCCATTGCATCGCGGCCGGCAGTGCAGCGGCCGGCAAACGCGCCGCAATGGTGGCGGGCAGTCCGGCGGTGGTGATCCATTCCTGCCGCCGGCAGGCACGCTGAAACTCCTCTGCCCAGACCGAAAAGGCGGCGGTCTCTTCCCTTTCCTGGCACGCCTCGCCGGTGAGCGGCAAGTTCCAGTGCTGCGCCAGGCGCCAGGCGTCGGCAGCCGCGGCTGCGGTGGCATCGAGATCGAGCAGCTCGCGACCGGCAGCGTGGGCGGCGATGATCTGGTGCCAGAGCAACTGTTCCTGCAGGTTGGTGAGCAACATGCGGTCGCCCCCCGTTGCCCAGAGGCGCTCGAGCCAGGCGTCCAGCGTAAAGATGGGCGCGGTGGGCCAGCTTTGGCGGCCGGCGGCGCGCTGACGCTCGTCGTAAGCCGCGCGCAGACTGTGCGCCAGGCGGGCGTGAGCGCAGAGCGTCAGCGGGAGCGAGGGCACGTCCATGGCTATTCAGTTTAGAACCGGAAGCAGTCAGTGGGCACACTGCGTGCGCGCGGCGGGACCGAGATGCTGGAGCTGGGTGACCAGTTCGGCGTAAGTCGTGCCGCTGGTCTCGATCAGCAAATCCCACGCGCCTTGGGCGGCCGCGTTCGGCGTGCAGTGCAGGGCAGCGGCAAACGCGCGCTGGATGACGGCGGCGCGGGCTGCGGGAAATCGCTCCAGAAAAAGTCGCTGCTGGCGCACCAGCGCCTGCTCGGTCTGCACGCGGGGGTCGTTCGCCGGCACGGCAAGCCAATAGCGCAGCTCGTCTGGGCCGGGCGAACGGCCTAGAACCTGCTGGAACGCCTGCTCGACCAAGGCACGGCGTCCTGGCTGCTGCGCCAGTGGCTCGCCACTTTTTGCCCTGGTCGCTCCCGTTGGTCGCTTGGAGTGCGGGCTTCGATTCCCGGCAGGGTCCGCCCGCTGGCGCTCAGGGCTCCTCCAAGCTGCCGCCAGCAGAACCACGGCCAAGGCCAGACCCAGCAGGGTCAGGACACACCTTTTCCCCATGTTAGAGAACGCGCAAATGGCCGCCGCAGGCTGCCAGTGGCAGCCTTTCGCGGCGGAAGCCGCGTTAGTGGAGTGAGAGGGAAACTTATGACCCGTAGCTTCCACCCCCTGAACTGGCTGGCGCCCGCCGTGGCACTGGCCATTGCCTTGCCCTTAGCCGCGCAGCAGATTACGGTGAAGACCGTCGCCGGCGGCGGGCCGAACAATATTCCGGCAACCGCTGCCAGCCTGAGTCGCCCCGGCAACGGGGCGGCGGATGCGTCCGGGAACTTTCTGTTCCGGGATGAGCAGCACGTGTTCCGGATTGACTCGAAGGGAATCATTACGATCATCGCGGGTACAGGGGCATCCCTGGAATGTGGTGCGAACGGGGATGGCCAGCCGTGTCCGGACAATGGCGACGGCGGTCCAGCGACGGCGGCAACGCTGAGCGATATCTTCGGGATGGCGGTGGATGCGGCGGGCAACATTTATGTCGCCGATTGGGGCAATGGAACGGTGCGGAAAATTGATGCCTCGACTGGCGACATCAGTACCGTAGCCGGTGACGGCACGGTGGGGTTGGCAGGCGACGGCGGACTGGCGCTGAAGGCGGAACTACAGGATCCGGAAGGCCTGGCCGTAGACAGCAGCGGCGATATCTTCCTGGCCGATGAGGCTGGCGGCCGGGTGCGGGAAGTATCGGCGGCGACCGGCAACATTTCGACTATCGCGGGTGGCGGAGGGAGCGGTACGCAGGCGCTGGCGTATGCGTATAAGGAGCCGTCTGCGCTGGCCCTGGATCCCAGCGGCAAGAACCTGTATGTAGCCGACTACATCAACGGCAATATCACGGAAATCAATCTCAGCAACGGCAACGATACCGTGATTGCCGGCGGCGGAAGCGGCGCGGCGGCGGCGGGCATGGCGGCGACCGCGCCGGCGATTACGGGCATCAGCGCCCTGTACGTGGATGCCGCCGGCGACCTGTACTTCGGCGCCGACTCGAGCAGCGGGCAGGTAGTTTGGGAAATCAAAGCGGGGGGAAACACGCTCACCGCGGCGGCGTCGGGGGCCAATCTTGGGACGCATACGCTATACAACATCCGCGGCATATTCGTGGATGGCCATGGGAATCTGGATATAACCGACAACGATGGCCCTTACGTGTACCAGATCCCTGCCGGAGGAACGGCGACGATTCTGGCGGGAAACGGACATTTTTTCAATTCGTTTGTTCACACAGGGGCATCGGATCCGACCTACACGGCGCTGGACTCGGCCATCAACTCCACCGGGGTGTGGCCGGATGGGAGCGGGAATTTGTTGCTGGCGGTGGAGGGCAGCGGCGGCGGCGTGGACGAGATGACAGCGGATGGAAATATCCACAGTATTGCGAGCGACACGGGCACCGGAGCGAAACTCAATGATCCGGAAGACGTGGTCGAGAACGCGGCGGGCGATTTGTTTGTGGGCGACGGCAGCGGCTGCGCGGTCGAGGAGATTACGCCCGCGGGCAGCCTAAGCCTGTACGCCGGAACCGGCACCTGCGGCTATGGCGGTGACGGCGGGCCAGCAGCCAGCGCGGAAATCCATGGTGCTTACGGGTTGGCGATCGATAGCGCGGGCAATCTCTACATTGCCGACTCGAACAACTACCGAGTGCGCCGGGTGGACGCCAAAAGCGGCGTGATCACGACGGTAGCGGGCAACGGGACGTATGGCTTCAGCGGGGATGATGGCGCAGCCACGAGCGCCGAGCTCCTGGGCCCGAACACGATCGCGGTGGACGCCAGTGGCAATTTGTATTTGGCCGACAGCGACGGCGGCACCGACGACGAAGGAATGACCACCGACGTGAAAGGACGCATCCGTGAAGTGAGCGCCAAGAGCGGGGTCATCACCACCGTCGCCGGCTGCGGCTGCGGGACTGCGGGCGCGGGCGATGGCGGTCTGGCCACGGCGGCGACGCTGACGTTTACCGACGGCATCGCGGTCGACGGCGCGGGCAATATCTACGTGGCCGACTCGGGGGCAAGCCGGGTGCGGGAGGTGATCGCCGCGACGGGAAATATCGAAACGCTGGCAGGAACCGGGGTGGATGACTATAGCGGCGAAGGCGGCGCGGCCAGCAAGGCGCACCTCGGCGATCCGGAAACCATACGCCTCGACAACAGCGGCAATTTGTTTGTCGTCGATAACAGCTCCGACCGGGTGCTGGAGATTGTGAATGCGGCCGGGCTGCCCGTACCGGCACCGGCAAGCCTGAGTTTCAGTGCGCAGGCGACGGCGAGTACGAGCGCGGCGGAAACGGTGACGCTGACCAACCCTGGGCTGGCGGCGGAGACAATCACGAGCGTCGCCGCAACTGGGGATTTTGCCGCAATCAATACCTGCGGAGCGTCGCTCGCGGCGGGCGCGAGCTGCACCGTTTCGGTGACGTTCAAGCCCACCGCGACGGGCTCGCGGACCGGCACGCTTTCGGTGCAGACCAATATTGTCACGAATGCAGTGACCGTGGCGCTGAGCGGGACGGGAGCGGCGCCGGCGACGGCAACGCCTTCAGCCACGTCGCTCACGTTCGCCGCACAGGCGACAGGCACGACCAGCGCGGCCCAGAGTATCACCCTGACCAACAGCGGCGGGGTGGCGCTGGCGATCAACTCGATCGCCCTCACCGGACCGTTCGCCCAGACCAATACCTGCGGCTCGAGCGTGGCTGCGGGCAAGACGTGCAGCTTCGCGGTGACGTTTGCGCCCACGGCGACCGGTGCGGCCTCGGGCACGCTCACGGTGAACGACAGCGCCGCCGGTTCGCCGCAGTCGATTGCGCTCAGCGGCACCGGCGTTCTTTCGCAGTTGACGCTGTCGCCCTCGTCGCTGACGTTCAGCGGCGAGCTGGCCGGCTCTACGGCCGCGGCGCAAACCATCACGATCAGCAACGCGGGCAGCGCGGCGATTCCGGTGACCGGCATCACCGTCTCGGGCGATTTTGCCGAGACCAACACTTGCGGCAGCTCGGTGGCGGCAAGCAAGACCTGCACGGTTGCGGTGACGTTTACGCCTACGGCAACCGGCAGCCGGACGGGCACGCTGACGGTGAGCTTTACCGGCAGCGGCTCGCCGGCGACGGCGGCGCTGAGCGGGACCGGAACGGATATGACGGTCGCGGCGGCGAGCGGGTCGGCGACCTCGGCCAGCGTGACCGCGGGCAACTCGGCCAGCTATAGCCTGCTGTTCACGCCGCTCGCAGGCGCCAGTGGCACCTTCAACCTGACCTGCACGGGGGCGCCACAGGGAGCGACTTGCGCGCCCGTACCCAACAGCTTCGGGCTGGGCAGCACCGCGGTACCGGTGAGCGTCAATGTAACCACCCAGGCGCGCTCGGGCGGGCTGATCGCGCCGCCGGCGTCACCAGCACCGCCGGCAGGCTGGCCGGAGCTGGATGGGCTGCTGGCGGCACTCGCCCTGGGCTTACTGGGCGCGGGCTGGCGCGGGCTGGCCGGCCGGCCGCGGGCGCGGCGCTGGCTGGCGGCCGTGGCGGGCATGGGCGCCCTGAGCCTGATGGTAGCCTGCGGCGGCAGTAGCCCCATTCTCGGACCGACGCAACCGACGAGCTCACCCTCCGGCACGCCCGCGGGCACCTACACGCTGACGCTGACGGCAACGGGCACCACCGGAAGCCGGTCACAACAACTCACTCTGACTGTCAATTAGCCGTGGGACAACTCCGGGGCCTCAGTCAGTGTAGAATGCTGGCGAGAGGCCCCCGGAATGAGCGCGGAAGCCGGCGAAATCACGCTGCTGTTGCGCGCCTGGCAGCAAGGCGAGGAGGGCGCGTTCGACCGCCTGGCGCCGCTGGTGTACGAGGACCTGCGGCGCATTGCGCAGCGGGCGCTGCGGGGCGAGCGCGCGGCGCCGACGCTGCAGGCGACGGCGCTGGTGCACGAGGCCTTTCTGCGGCTCAGCCGCCAGAGCGCCGTGGACTGGCAGGAACGGCAGCAGCTCTATGGCGTGGCGGCGCACATGATGCGGCGCATTCTGGTGGATCATGCGCGTGCGCGGCGGGCGGCGAAGCGCACCGCGCCCGAGGCCTGGACGCTGAGCGAATCGAGCGTGGCGCCGCGCGGCGCCGATCTGCTGGCGCTGGACCTTGCCCTGCAAAAACTGGCGGCCATGGATGCGGAGAAATGCCGGCTGGTGGAGCTGCGCTACTTTGCCGGCCTGACGGTCGAAGAGGCAGCAGAGGTGCTGGGCATTTCGTCGCGCAGCGTGGCGCGGCAGTGGACCTGGGCGCGGGCGTGGCTGTACGGGGAGCTGGAGGGCGGCTGCAAAGCGGCTGCAGCCGAAGGCGATGCCGGATGAGGTGAGCGCGGAAGTCCTGTTGGCTGAGCTGGTCGAGCTGGCGCCGGAGGAACGGGTGCGGGGGCTGGCGAGCGCGCCGGCGGCAATCGCACGCGAAGTAGCGCGGCTGCTGGCGTGGCATGATGCCGCGGGCGCTTTTTCTGGAGCCGGCGCTGCCGCCGCGCATTGGACCCTACCGGCCGATTGCCGAGCTGGGGCGCGGCGGCATGGGGGTGGTGTACCTGGCGCTGCGCGCCGATCCGCCGCTGGAGCGCCCCGTGGCGCTCAAGCTGCTGCCGCGGCTGTCGGGCGCGCGCAGCGCGGAGGCGCGGGCGCTGGCGCGGCTGGAGCATCCCCACATCGCCCGCTTTCTCGACGCCGGCACGGCCGAGGACGGCCGCGGCTATCTGGCGATGCAATACATCGCCGGCATCCCGATCGACGCCTGGTGCGAGGAACAGCGGCTGAGCGCGCCGGAGCGGGTGAAGCTCTTCCTGAAGGCGTGCGCGGCCGTGAGCTACGCGCATCAGCAACTGGTGCTGCTGTGCGATCTGAAGCCGGCGCACATTCTGGTCGATGCGGCGGGCGAGCCGCAACTTCTGGATTTTGGCATTGCGCGGCTGCTGGACAGTCATGCCGCAGGCGAGGGTGGCGGCGGGCTGGCGGCCTACATGACGCCGGGCTACGCCAGCCCGGAACAGACACGGGGCGAGCCGCTGACCACGGCGAGTGACGTGTACGCGCTGGGAGCGATTCTGCGGCGGGTGCTGGGGCCAGCCGGCTCGCCCGACCTGGAGGCAATTGCGGCCAAAGCGCAGGCACCGGATGCAGGAGCACGCTACAGTTCGGTGGATGCGCTGGCGCAGGATTTGCGGCGCTCTCTCAACTTCCGGCCGCCGCTGGCGCGGGCGGGGCCGTGGCCGCACCGGGCGCGGCTGCTGTTCCGGCGCCAGCGGACGCTGCTGCTGGCGGGCACGCTCTGGCAGATGCGGCGCGCGCAGCGGGCAGCGCGGCTGGCGGAACAGCGCGGGACGGCGCTACAACAGTTGGCGGCGGCCGATCTGCTGCAACTGGATAGCGCCATTGCGCGCCTGCCGGGCGGCACGCGGGTACGGGAGCAAATGGTGGACGACAGCCTGGCGCGCCTCGAGCGGTTGGCGCGGGAACCAGGCGCGAATGCAGCGGCGCGCTACGATCTGGCCCTGGGGTATCTGAAGCTGGCGCAATTGCAGGGGGCGCCGTACCAGGCCAACCTGGGGCGCACGCAGCAGGCGCTGGCCTCGGCGGAGCAGGCCCTGAGGATGCTGCGGCCGCTCGACGCCGAACAAGCGGTCGAGGCGGAGATGCTGGTGGGACGGATCGAGACCCGGCTGGAACGCTATGCCGCGGCCGAGTCGACGCTGCGGGAGGCGCTGCGGGCCGCCGCGGCGGCGCTGCAGCAAAGACCGGCGGATGCGGCGGCGCAGCAGCAAGTAGCCGCGGCGGCGCTGGCGCTGGGCGATCCGCTGCTGTATCAGCAACACTTGCGGCAGGCGAGCCGGCTCTACGCGCGCGCCCTGGCGCTCAGCCGCGCGCTGGCCGCGCGCGCGCCCAGCGACGTGAACGCGCTGTACGGCCTGAGCACGGCCTATTACCGCCGTGCGGGAGTGGAGTTCGACGAGGCGGAGGCCCTGCGGCTGAGATTCGGGCAACCGGGGGCGGCAGCACCGCAGTACCGGCGCGCGGTGAGCGATTACCGCCGCGCCCGCGATCTGAGCGTGGTGCTGCTGGAAGCGGCGCCGGGGCGGGAGGAGTATCAGCGCTGGAATGCGGGCGTGGACTGCGATCTGGCCGCGGCACTGGCCGCCGCGGGCGCGTATCCGGCGGCGCTGGCGGCGGCCAGCAAAGGCGTCAACGGCGCCGCGGCGCTGGCGGCGGCCGATCCCGCGAACCGGGAAGCTGAGTTCGATCTGGCGGTTGCCTATGGCGCGCGCGCCCAGATGGAACTGCAACGCGCCCCGGCGGCGGCGCGAGCCGATTTCGAACAAGCGGAGGCGCTGGGCGAAAAGCTGGCTGCGGCCGACCCGGCGGACGTGGAAAACATCGGGCGCCTGCGCGGGATGCTGCTTATCGATCTGGAGCACCGGCCGGCGGGAAAGAAGCGCAACCGGCTGGCCCGGCGGGCGTTGGGGTTGGCGCAGCAGAGCGAGCGGCTCGATCCCCTGCGGCCACTGGCGGCAGCCAGTGTTGCCGACAGCGGTGCCGATCTGGCGGCCAGCCTGCTGGCCGCCGGCGATGCGGCCGGCGCGCGAGCGCGGCTGCAGCAGGCGCGGCTGCGCATGGAACGGCTGGCTCGCCGGCCGGCGGCCGATGTCAACCTGCTGCTCAGCGCAGCCCGGATCGAAGCGGCCGCGCCGGCGGTGGCCCGGAGCCGGGAAGCCGCCCGGGAGTTTCTGCAAGAGGCGGCAAACGGGGGCGGCTGCACGAACGCCTTCGATTGCGCGACGGTGAGTGCGGCCAATTGGAAACTGGGGCGCGTGGAGGCGGCACTGGGCGACGCCCGCCGGGGGCTGGCGGCGCTGCCCGATCCTGTCAAGCTGAGCGCGGCGCAGATGGAGCACGGCCTGCAGCGGCTGTGGGGCAGCGCGGGAAGCGCGCGGGCGGGCCATCCCTGAAAGCCGCCGTGGCACGAGAGCATCGGGTGTAGTGTAGGGGCATGCGGCTACTTAGGTTACGTTCGCTTGTCCTTGGTGTGGCTTTGGCGGGCATGGTGGGTTTTGCGGCGGGTCAACAAACGGCAGCGGAGAAGACCGCCGATCAGGTTTTCAAAAATATTCAGGTCTTCCAAGGCAAGCCTGCCAATGAGCTGCGGCCGACGATGGACTTCATCGCCAGCTCGCTGGGCGTGCACTGCAGCTTCTGCCACAACACCGCCGACTTCAGCTCTGACGCCAAACCACCCAAGCGGCGGGCACGGCAGATGGTGGAGATGGTCTACGCCGTCAATAAATCCACCTTCGACGGCCGCGAGGAGGTGAACTGCTACACCTGCCATCGTGGCAGTCCGCATCCGGAAGGGCGGCTGAGCGTGGCCAGCCTGGTGGCGACCTCATCGCCCGGCATTGGCGAACGGGTCTCAGGCGAGGGCGAGGCGCAGGCCTCCCCGGCACGGTCTCAGTTGCCGAGCGCAAAGGACATTCTGAACAAGTACCTCGCGGCCATTGGCGGCACCGACGCCCTGGGCGCGGTGCATGCGGAAACGGTCGAAGCCGAGCGCGCAGGGTTTGGCCGGAACACGCCGGTGACGCTGACGCGCGCAGACGGAAAGCTGCTGCTGGTGGCAGGCACGGCGAAGTCCGGCTATGACGGCGCTCAGTTCTGGACAGTCGGGCGGCGCGGAACCGATCTGGACCCAGAAAGCAGCACCGTCGCGCAGTTGCGCACCGATGTGCCGCTGTATCCGGCAGCCGGGCTCGACGCCGCCAAGGCGCGCGTGTTTGGCGTGCGGACGGTGAACGGCCACAAAGCCTATGTCGTCGCCGTGCGCACCGATCATGGCTTTGCCAGCTACGATTTCGACACCGAAACCGGTTTGCTGCTGCGCTACACCACGGGCGCGCCGACCTATCTCGGCATGCTGCCACTGCAGGTGAACTACGACGACTACCGCGCGGTGGGTGCGATCAAGCTGCCCTTCGCCATCACCTACGCCAACCATGAGTTCCACTGGGAGCGCAAGGTAACGTCCGTGAAGCTGAATCCATCCGTGGATCCGGCCCGCTTCGCAGCACCGTCAGCGAAATAAGCAACCTCGATTGCCGCCCGCCTCATCGGGGCGGAAGTGGACTACGACGCGCTAGCGCCGGTGTACGAGCGTGTCTTCGGGCCGGAAGCGGCCGAGGGCACCTGGCGCACGCTGGAGCGGCTGCTGCTGCCTCACCTATCGCCGCGCGCGCGGGTGCTGGATTTGTGTTGCGGCACCGGCGAAATCACGGCGCGGCTGCTGCGCGCCGGCTTGCGCGTAACCGGCGTCGACCGCTCGCAGGCGATGCTGGCGTACGCGCGGCAGCGGGCGCCGCGGGCGCGCTTCCTTAAAGCCGATATGCGGGAGTTCTGTCCGGAGCCGGGGAGCTTCGCTGCCGTGGTATGCGTTTATAACAGCCTGCCGCATCTCACCAGCACGCGCCAACTCCAGGCGGTGTTCCGAATGGTGGCACGGGCACTGGCGCCAGGCGGGCGCTTCGTTTTTGACCTCTATCCGGAGGAAGCATACAGCCATGGCTGGCGCGGCGTCCGTCCTGCGGATGGTTGCGTGCTGGCAGCGCGCTACGATGCGCAAACCGCCCGCGCGGTAACACAGATCTATTGGGAGGGCGGCAGCGCGGAGCTGCGTATCCGCTGTTATGGCCGCGCGGACCTGCGGCGCCTGTTGCGCGCTGCTGGTCTGGCGGAGGTTCGCAGCTACGCTACCGGCCGTGCCACCGACGGTCGTCAATTCTGGGTCTGTGGCACTGGGCGGAGCTGAAACTCCCGCTCGCTTGGCGAAGGCGACGGCGGTGGTCGCGGTCGGCAGGGTGGCCGGAGCGGCGCACGTGGCGGCAGGGGGAGCCAAATACGGGGTAGACAGTGGTGCGGACCTGGTCCTGAACCCAGCTCGATGCGATCGCCACCACGATCCAGCCCAGAACCCAACCCGCGTCGCGGAGTATATGTATCATAAAATTCATATATGTTAGATGACCTTATAACTCACGGAGTTGCCTGGGCGGCGCCGCTATTCCGGTACGGCTACTTCCCGTCGCTGGTGGGGCGGACGAGCACGGGGACGCGGGGGAAGGCGAAGCGGGTGGCGGAGGGGTCGACGGCATTGACCTGGCAGAGGTAGTAGCCGGGCTTGAGCTCCGACAGGGGGACGTCGAGCTCGATGACCGCGGCGCCGCGGCGCGGGTCGGTGAGGCGCTCGGTGGTGGTGGCCTGGCTGGTGAAGGCCTTGACGCGGCCGTGGTAGAAGGCGACGTTGGTCAGCAGCTTGATGGCGTCCTCGGAGTGGGCCTTGCCTGGCGCGCGGTCGCGCTTGAGGAGCTTGGGATCGTAGACCTCAAAGTACAGGTAGAGGTGCTGGCTGGAAGAGAAGACGTGGCTGACGCTCATCACCAGGGCGCGGCCGGAGGCCGTGAGCGGGTCTTCGGCGTCGGGGCGGACCGCACGGAATTGCGAGCCGACCAGCACCGGACTCATGGCGAGCACGTGCGGCTGCTGGGTTTCGTCGGCACCGACGTTGGGGATGGTGAGCACGGTCTCGAAGGCGCCCATCTGGCCGGTTTGATTTTCACGGACGGCGAAGCGGATTTGATATTTTTGCCCGGGCGAAAGCACAAAGCCGGTGGTGTACTGGAGGTTTCTGGTGCGTAATTGCTGGCCCGGACCGGCGATCTCGGGCGTGAGCCTGATGGTCTGGTAGACGTGATCGAGTTTTCTCCCCGCTTGGTCGATGACTTCGCCGGCAACGTCGACTTCCGGCGCCGCCTTGGGGTCGATGCCGTGCAGCGGAACTTCATCGCCGGGAACGGTGATGGCGACGGGGACGAAATAACGGAAGGGGCTGAGCCGGAACCAGGCGTCGGCGAGGTAGAGATCGAGGGAGTGGTCGGCAACGTCGGCGTTGAGCTCTTCGTCGAGCTGCTGGCGGCGACTGGCCGTATTCATGTGGTGGATGTCGCGCGGTGCGAAGTAGCCCGGGCGCGCCGTAACGCGCGCGCCGGGGCGGTCGATGACGATGCGGATTTTGCGGTACTTGCCGTCCTCGGCGTGATTGGTGCTGCTGTAGCCAAGCAGGTAGTAGGAGCGAGTGTCGCGCTGCACCTGGGTGTAGACGCGGCCGAAATCGTTGGAGGCGAGGAAGGCGCGGCCGCCGGTATCGGTGGCCAGATTGGAGATGGTTTCCTGCTGGGCGAACTGGGCGTTGAGCGTGGCCGACTGTGCGCCGCCGTTGAAGGCGGAGCGGCCGCGGATGCTGCCGGCGTCGGCCGCGCCGCCGGGAGGGTTGGCCTGCAGGCCGCGGGCATCGACGCTGTAGATGGAAGCGTTGGATTTGACGCAGGAATTGACCGCCGAGCGCAGCGTGATTTCGTTATCCACGCCGGAGCGCTGGATACCGCTGGAGAAGTAGATGAGCGATTTTTTCTGGTCGACGCCGCGCAGCATGTCGCAGATGGATTCGACCGCTTCGAGGCTGCGGTCGGCGTTGGCGATGTTGAACTCGGTGTCGTCGGCGGCGAAGCTGTCGCCGTTATCGGCGGTGCCCTCGGTCGTGCCGGTGGCACCAGCGGCGTAGCCGGCAGCGGTAGCGGGATTGAGGCCGCGCAGCGTGTTCCGCAGCGCCGTCTTGTTGCTGGTGAAGTCCTGGTTGACCTGGAGCGAATTACCCAGCGTGGCGATGGCAACCAGATCGGCGGGCTGCATTTGCTTATTGACGAAGGCTTCGGCCTGCTGCATGACGTTCTGGACGTCGTCAGGCTGCATGGTGGTGAGGTCGAAGTACAGGACCATCAGGCGGCGGTTCTGGAAGCGGCTCGCGCCGCCTTTAGGCGGGGCTCCGCCCCGGGCCTCCCGCTGGTCGGCCTCCCCGTTGGTGACCTCGCCAAGGGGGCGGTTGTTGGCTGCGTCGGCAGTGGCTGGGGCCGTCCGCGCATCGACATTTTCGAAATCGAAGCTGAGGATGTGCTGCGGCTTGCCGTCTTCGAGCAGGGTGATGTCGCTGGGCTTGAGATTGGTGATGAGGTTGCCATGGGCGTCGCGCGCGGTCAGGTTGACCAGCACCAGATTGGTGGTGGCCTTGAATTTGAATTGCGGCGCTTGCGCCGCGAGCGGGAGCAACAGCAGGCCAGCGAACAGGAAGGCGCGTTTCATGGCGTTAGAACCTGTAACGGGCGGTGAAGGTGATCTGGCGCGGCGCGCCGAAGCCGGTGATGTCACCGAAGGTAAGGGAGTTGAGGTTGGTGTCCAGACCGGCCCAGTTGGGATGGTTGAGCACGTTGGTGCCGGCGAAGCGGACTTCGAGCGAGCGGAATTCGCCCATGCGGAAGGTTTTGCTCAAGGTGGTGTCGAGATCGATCTGGCCGGGACCGATGATGAGGTTGCGGCCGGCGGTGCCGTAGGCGCCGGCGGCGGGAGCGGTGAAGGCGGCGGTGTTAAAAAAGCCGGTGAGCGAGGGATCGGCCTTGGCAACGGCGGCGCCGGTGACATCGGCGCGCAGGGGCGCGGAGACGCCCAGCGCCTGCAAGCCCTGGGCATTGGAGAAGACGTTGCTCACCAGCGGGGTGAAGGGCTGGCCGCTATCGGCGGTGAACGAGCCGGTGAACTGCCAGTCCCCCAGCACCGAACTCCAGAAGGAGGCGCGGTCACCCCAGTGATGATTGAGGCCGTAGGGAAGCTGCCATTCGTAGGCGAGATGCAAGCGCTGCGTCTGGTTGCCGCTGGAGAGCGCCCATTCGTTGGCGAGGTCGAGATCGTTTTGGGCGATGAGGCCGCCTTCGCCGCCACCGCCGCCGATCTGGGAGGCGTCGTCCATCATTTTGGACCAAGTGTAGGTGGCGCGTAGGCCCACGCTCTGGCTGAGGCGGCGGCTGACGATGAAGCTGCCGCCGTTGTAGAGCGAGTTGCCGCCGGTGGTGTCATAGAGGAAGGGCGGCAGGTTGGGATAGAGCAGGCCGGTGGGGGTGCGGTTGGGGGCGCGCAACTGATCGAGATGAATGCCGCGCGCGCCACTGTAGTCGAGATTGAGCACCCAGACCTGCGCCACCGTGCGCTGAAGATCGATATCCCAAAGATAGGAGTAGCCGATCTGGTAGCCGGGATTGACGCCGTAGGTGTTGACCGCGGTGGAGGCGCCGGCAAAACCGTTGGTCAGGCTCAGCGGTGTGGCCGCCGTGCCGAGGTTGGCCTGATTGACGATGAAGGGCGACTGATAGGCGAGGGCGGTGGCGATATTGGCGTAGGCGCCGGTGTTGTAGGCCATGCCGAAGCCGCCGGTGACGATCATGTTCGCCCAGGAACGCCAGGCGAAACCGAGCGTGGGGCGGAAGTGGCCGTACTCGGGCTGCACGATGGTTGCGGGTACGCCCGCAGCGCCGGCAACTACTGGCGTAAGCGAGCTGAAGCTGGAACCGACGAGGAGATTGGTGAGCCGGTTGTCGAGTTCGGAGTAGGGCGAAATGTATTCCCAGCGCAGGCCATAGTTGAGGGTGAGATTGCCGAGCACCTGCCAGTTGTCGTTGAAGTAGAGGTCGGGCTCGATCTGGCGGAAATAAAACACTCCGCCGCCGAAGCGCTCGGAAGTCTGTTGCGGCAGGCCCAGCAGAAAATCGGCGAAATCGAAGCCGCTGTACTGACCGTCAAAGCTGAAAACGCCGTTGGGGGCGGGATCGGTGTCGGGGTTGCTCTGCAGCCAGCGGAAGTCGCCGCCGAAGCGGATGTTGTGGCGGCCCATGCGGCGGATCATGCCGTCGCTGAGGGAGGTGGTTTGGGAGCGGACGAAATTGGGCGCGATGTCGCGCAGCGGCGTGAAGCCGGAAGCGGTGAAGTTGAGCGTGGGCAGGCCCCAGGCGTTGGAGTCCTGCGCAACGCCCTGAATGCCCGCCTGCGCGGCGACGTTGCGGACATTGGCGTAGAGATTGTTGGCGTCGCTGCGGTTGCGGTTGTAGCTCAGGCTGAACCTGTTGATCCAGCCATCGAGCGGCTGCGTATAGCCCAGGCGCGTATTGATGCCGCGCGTGTTGGTCACGCCGGCGACGTAGGGGAAAAAGACGCCGGGCTGATTGGCGTGCCCGCCTTCGTAGTTGAGGCTGAAGCTGAGGTTGCGGCCACGGCGGAAAAAGCCCGGGCCTCCGCCGGAGGAGGAGCCGAAGCTATGGTTCACGCGCACCGAGATGCGGTTGCGGGTGGTGAGCGAGTTGACGGTATTGGTGTAGTTGAAGTCGCCCACCGCGCCGGGCGTGGGCAGTGGCACGAAGGCCAGCAACGCCGCCGCTGCGGCCGAGATGTCGCCGGTGGGAATGGTGTTGCTGTTGAAAGGCTGGCCGGTCTGCGGGTTGGTGATGGTGATAGGCGTGCCGCTGCGGCTGGTCAAACCCTGGAAATCGCCCTGGCGCTCGAGCCGCGTCGGCACCAGGGCGCTAACGTTGCTGAGCTCGGCATCATGGGCGCCGCTGTAGCTGAAGAACAAATGCGTCTTGCCGTGATCGTTGAAGACGCCGGGAATGACCAGCGGCGTGCTGACGGAAGCCGAATAGGACTGGTTGGCGACGTTGGGCGGATGCACAGTCGAGGAGCGGCCGTTGAGGGAATCGGGCAGGGCGTTGAGGGCAGAATCGGCAAGCGAGTAGCTGAGGCTGCCGTGGGGCTGATTGAAGCGGCTTTGGAAGCTGCGAAAGTTGAAGCGGCCGCCGCCGCCGCCGAAGCCACCACTGCCCCGGCCGCCAAAGCCGCCGCGTCCCCCGCCGCCGGCAGGGGCGCCGGGGATGCCGCCGTTGGCGTGCAGCATCGCCTGAATTTGCCGGCCATTCATGGGTTGCTCGTCCTCGCTGGCGGCGCCGGCGACGACGGTGGCATCGGTGGCGGCGGTGTCGCTCATGCCGGCGATGCCGCTGTCGACGGCGCCAGCGTCGGCGTTGCCGGTGATTTCGCCCGTCTGGCTCACGTCGAGCTGCCTGTAGCGGCTCGCGCCACCACTAGAGGAGCTTCGCCCCGCCAACCTGCCACTGGCAGGCTGGCCCCGTTGGTCGGCCTCCCCCTTTGCCGCGCTGCGCGGTTGAATCTGCGCCACGGTAGTCGCCGTAGGCCCGGTTGCCAGCGCCAGTTGCAGTTGCAATGGCGCTGGGGCAGCGCCGGAGGATGGGACGGTCACCTGCGACTTGAAGGGCGCAAAGGCGAGCATTTCGGTCTCGATGGCAAACACGCCGGGATGGGCCACGCGGGCAGTGAAACGGCCGGCCTCATCCGTGGTGGTGACGTAATGCTGGCCGGTGGCGGGATCGGTGATGGTGACGGTAACGCCGGGAATGGCCAAACCGTCAGCTTCGACGCGGCCCGAGATTTGGGCGGCAAAGACCGGTTTGCCGGTCTGCCCAATAAGCGGCAGCGTTGCGAGCGCGGCTGCCAGGAACGCAACATGATAAAACCGTAGAGGCGGGCGCATAGGCTCCTCGTGGTTCGGATGGACACTAATACGTCCCGCCGATACGCCGGTTACGGCCGCAACTTTTATTGGCGCGGGACCGCTGCGCGGCCCGCTTACCGTTGCGTCAGGCCGGGGACCCGCGGCCCCGGCCCGGTGCAACGGGCCGGAGTTGCTAAACGTATAATTAAGGCAACATGCTTCAACCCCGGGTGAAACGCTCTTTCGCGCCCCGCCGCCCGCTCCTGATCGCCTGCCTGGCCTTGCTGCTGGGCGGAGCTGCGCTTGCCCAAGTTGGCATCTCAACGCCGGCCGAGCGGGTGCAGAGCGAAGCGCAGGCGTTTACGGCGGCGCAGGGGCCGGTGGCCAAACTGATTTGCGTGTACCGCATCGGACGGCTCATGCGGCTGCTGCCGCTGGAGCAGCAGCAGGGCGTCTGGACGAAACTATTGACTGGCGCGGGGCCTGGCGTGGCTGCGCCACGCCACCCGCTTGACGCTCGGCCGGGTTGGGGGCCCCGGGTGCCCCAGCCCGACCTACGCGTGGCGGCGGAAGCGCAACTCGATCCGCTGGTGCAGGCGGAGATCACCTCGCGGGAAGCGGCAGTGGCGCTGCGGTCGGGACGGGCGGAAGAGGCCGCAGCGGACTGGAAGCGGCTAGGCACGGTCGAGGCGTGGCGCGTGGTGGGGCCGTTCGACAATTCCTCGGCAGGAGCCATTACGACCGCGGAGGGCCCAGAAAAAGGGATTGACCTGACCGCGAAGTATCAGGGCAAGCAGCGGCAGGTGAGCTGGCGCGTGCTCCCCTACAGCGCAACGCTGGGATCCATGAATCTGGGAGCATTCTTGAGTCCCGCGCAGAGCGCCTCGGCATACGCGGTGAGCTGGGTGCGGAGCGACAAGGCGCAGCCGGTGGCGCTGCGGCTGCGGGATGACGGCGCGACGCGGCTATGGGTGAACGGACAACTGCAGTTCACCGAGCAGGGCGCGCATCCCAGCTTCGGCTTCGATCAGCACGCCGTCGGCGCGCAATTGCAGGCGGGCTGGAACGAGATTCTGGCGAAAGTCGGCGATGGAGAAACCGGCGGCTGGAGCTTTGCGCTGCGCATTACCACGCCGGAGGGCAAACCGCTGGAACTGGAGACGAGCGATGTGCCGCACGAAGTCAGGTCATCAGTCATCAGTCATCAGTCAGCAGTCGGCAGCCAGCAGCCGGCGGCGGTCCAGGTGCGGGATTTGACCGAGCTGGCAAAAGCGGCTGCCGCGACGCCGGCGGGCAAGCTCGATTACGCCTGGGTGCTGGCGCAGAAGCAGAACTTCAATACCGGCGATCACAGCGACACCAGCGCGTTTCTCGACGCGATTGCCGCAGCTCCTGACAATGCGCAAGCGGTGATTGATTTTGAGGAGCACGATCAGGACACGAGCCGGCGCTATCAGTATTTGGAGCAACTGCTGGAGCAGTCTGGCCTGGGCGCGGATTATCGCGGACAGGCGCGCCTGGACCTGGGATTCATCGAGCTTAACCGGGGAGCGTACTGGCCGGCGCGCAGTGATTTTTGGCTTGCCCTAAACCCGCAGTCGGCTGATGTGCCGGCAAACGGACTTATGGCGACGGACAAGGGAGCGATTGCCTCAGCGGCGGCGATGCAGAAGGCGCCGATGGCGGCGGTGGGGATGCTGCAGGTGTACGCCGATGTTGGGCTGCGGCCGCAGGCGCTGGCCTGGGCGCAGGCACTGGAGGCAGCGGGAGAAATGACCGTGGCTGAGGTGGCGCAGCCGGTGGGAATCACGCTGCGGCGCACGGGACCGTTCCGCGTGGCGGAGAAGTGGCTGCAGGCAGGGCTCAACGCCGATGCGGCGAATTTGCACACCGGACTGGATCTGGCCGACCTGCTGCAGCGCAGCGGCGACAACGACGCGGCGCTGGCGACAGTCGAGCGGCTGAGCCGATTGGTCGGCCCGCAACCGCATTTGCTGGACGTGGAGGCGCGCGCGCTGGCGGGGCTGGGGCGCGGGCCGGCGGCGCTGGCGCGGATTGGCGATGCGGTGAAGCTCGCGCCGGACGCGCCCGAGTTTCACGTGGCGCAAGGTGAGATCGAGCGGCATTTCGGGCATCATGCGGCCGCAGTGGCCGCCTGGCAGGAGGCGCTGAACCTGAACCCGCAGGACGCCAGCCTGCGCGACCGGCTGCAGTTGGCGCGCGGCGGCGAAGCCGCGGTCGAGGCCAGCTTCGAGCGGCCCTATATGCAGGATTTGACCAAGACCATTGCCGCCTATAAGGCACTGCCGGCGAGCCAGCAGCAGACGCTGGAGGGCGGACCGGTGGCGGTGCTGGCAGACACGAACGTGACCAATATTTTTCCGTCGGGCAACACCGGCCGCTACGTGCAGCAGATTTTCCGCGTGAACAACGACAGCGGCGCCAATGCGCTGAGCGTCTACCCAGTGACCTACGATCCGGACAACGAGGAAGTGCATTTTCTTTCCGCGCACGTGGTGCATGCGGATGGGAGCACGGCGGATGCGCCCCAGGCAGGCGATCAGCCCGTCAGCCAGTCGGTGGGCTACGAGACGTTCTATAACGTACGCAACAAATATGTCGTCATGCCGGCGCTGCGGGCAGGAGATTTTGTCGAGATCGCCTACCGCGTGCTGCCGACTACGCTGGAATCGCTCTACGGTGATTACTACGGCGCCGTGGATTCGTTCGGCAGCAGCTCGCCTACGCTGTTCCAGCAGTACGTGGTGATTTCGCCGGCCAGCAAGCCGCTGTACTTCCACGCCGTGCGGTTTGCGGGTGAGCATACGGTCGCGACCACCGGCGGCCAGACGGTGTATCGCTGGAGCGCGCGCAATCTTCCGGCTCAGGTGAGCGAGCCGCTGGCGACGCCCGATATCGAGCGTGACCCGTACGTCGCGGTTTCGGAGTTCAAGACCTGGGATCAGTTCGGCGCCTGGTACCGGCACCTGATCCGCAACACCTTCGTGCTCGACAGCCAGATCCGGCAGACGGTGCGGGAGTTGATCCAGGGCAAGACGACGGAGGCGGAGAAGGTCGACGCCATTTACCAATGGGTGATCCAGAACACGCACTACGTGGCGCTGGAGTTCGGCATTCACGGCTACCGGCCGTATCCGGTGACGCAGGTGTTTCACCGGCGGTTTGGCGACTGCAAGGATAAGGCGTCGCTGCTGATCGCCATGCTGCATGAAGCGGGTATCGAGGCCGATTTCGTGCTGGTGCGGATTCGCGATCTGGGGCTGGTGGACGCGACGATTCCCTCGGTGGCGGATTTTGACCACGCCATCGTTTACGTGCCTAACCTGAATTTGTATCTGGACGGCACGGCGGAATACAACGGCACGCACGAGCTGCCGGCGGGCGATCAGCGGGCGTTCGTGCTGCGGGTTCCGGTCGCAGCAGACCTCGGGGCGGACCCGGCGCCGGCGAATAAAATGGCGGCGCTGGCGCCGGTGGTGACGCCGGAGCTGGCGCCCACGACGAATGTGACGGAGCGATCGCTGACCGGGCAACTCGATGCGCAGGGAAACTTGCACTTTGCCATGAACCTGGAGCTCGCCGGCGGCGATGCGCCCCTGTACCGGGCAGCGATGGAAATTCCCGACCGGCAGGCGGGGGCGTTGCAGGCGATGCTGCACGACCGGCTGCCGGGCATCAGCGTAAACTCGGCGACGGTGACCAACGCGCACGCCTGGGATAAGCCGCTGGAAATTGAGTTTGAGGGCACCATCCCTAACTTCGCCACCGTGAACGGGAACACCCTGCTGGTGCCGCGGCAGATCGTACCGCGTTCGTGGCTGCCGCGGCTGGCAGCGCTGAACCAGAGGACGTCGGACCTGCTGTCAGGCCCGCCGGAAATTCTGGTGGAACAGATGCACCTGGCGCTGCCGGCCGGTTTCGCAGCGCGGTCGCTGCCGCCGGTGAGCAACCGGAATCAGCCCTTCGCGGATTTTCAGGCCGTTGCTTCGGTCAACGGCAACACGCTGACGCTGCGCAGCCGGATCGAGATCAAGAAGTCGCTGATTACGCCGGCGGAGTATCCGGCCTACCGGAGCTTCTGGGCGCAGGTGGACGGGGCGCTGGGGCGGAGCGTGAGCCTGACGACGGGAGGTGGGCAGTGAAGAGGCCATCAGCCATCAGTCATCAGTCATCAGTCGTGCGTGGCAACGGATGGGGCGCCAGAGGCGCGGGGATAGCCGCGGCTTTGCTGGTCATGTTGCTGGCGCTGCCTGCGGCAGCGCAACGGACGAGTTTGCTGGACCGGCTGCCGCGGGTGGAGGCGGGACATTATCAGCAGGCGCTGGCGGCGGCGCAGGCGCGCGGCGAACGGGGGCGGGCGGAGGCGATCTGGATCGAGCTGTTCTACGGCAATGCCAAGGCCAAGGCGGAGGCGTACCAGGAGCTGGCGCGGACGCAGGATGAATCGCCGGAGATGGAGTTCGACCGGTTTGTGGCCGCCTATAGCCGGGGTTCGGATCGCGCCATGCTGGAGGCGGCGCTGCGGCTGACGCGGGCGGCACCCAATGACGTGGCTACGGAGCTGGCGGTGCGGGCGCTGAGCGGACAGCTTGAGAATCAGGGACGGCAGTTGCTGGACGCGCTGCCCAGCCTGGAGCGCACGTTGCAGGAACCGCTGGCGGATCCGGTGACCAGCTACATGCTGGGGCGCTCGGTACTGGCGGCGGTCCATGCGCCCGGCCTGGCACTGACCGAGACGCGGGCGCTGCAGCTCGCCGGGCGATTGCCGCACTGGCAGCTCTGGGGGCCGCTTGGCGATTACGAGAACCTGGGCTTTGACCAGACGTTTCCGATTGCCATGCGTCCGGAAAGCGCAGCCGGGCGGCGGCCGCAGGCCTTCACCAGCAGCGGGAACGGCGTGCATTTCCCGCTGGACTGGGGCACGGATGGCATCGACTTTGCCGTGACCTACGTGCAGGCACCGCGACCCACGCGGGTGCTGCTGCGTTTGTACTCGCAAGCCTCCAGCGAAATCCTCATTAACGGGGTGACGGTGCTGCGCAACGACCGGCGCTCAAGCTATGTGCCGGCGACGGCAACCGCGGCGGTGGAGCTCGCGGCCGGCTGGAACCGGGTAGTGCTGAAGCTGGGCGGCGAGGCCTCGCGCGACTTTGATTTGATGCTGCGGCCGGCGGCGGGAGGGGAGTTGCAGAATGCCGCGACGCTGCCCGCGGGCGCTGCGCTGGCGGCAGCGCCGAAGCTGGCGCCGGCGCCGGTGACGCTGGCCGGCTGGAGCCAGGAGCGGCTTAAAAGCCATCCCCGGGATGCGATCGCGTTGTGGGTACAGGGATTGCGGCGCATGCAGGATGAGGATCCGGAAGGGGCGCGGGTCGCGCTGCTGGCGGCGTCGAAGCTGGCGCCGGATGCGGCGCCGGTGTGGCTGGATTTGGCGCAAAGCAACGGCAACCTGACGGATGCCAGCCAGAGCTGGGCAGCGGCAGAAGTGGAGCGGACGGCGCGCAAAGCGCTCGAAGTCGCACCCGAAGCACTGCGCGCCTACGACCGGCTGGGACATGTGTACGAGTCCGAGGGCAAGACGACGCAGGCGGCAGAGCAATTCGCGCACTGCACCGACAAGGGCTACGCCGATTGCGATTGGTCGCAGTTCCATCTGGCCGCGGGCAAGAACTGGCGGCCCGAGGCAGCCACGGCGCTGGAACATGCGCTGGCGGAGTCGGGCTCGGATTGGGGCGGCATCGCCAGCGGGCTGGAGTTCTATTCGAATCTGGGCGACGCCGCCAAAGTAGCGCAATGGATGCGGGTGCTGCAGGCCGACCCGCGCGCCGCGGCGGCGCTGGGCGCCTACCAGCTGCGGCATGGCGATGCCGCCGGGGCGGCGCAGTCGCTGGCGACGGCCATCCGGCAGGATCCCTCGTCGGCGAACTTGCAGCGCGAACGGATCGAGGCGCTGCTGGCGGCGGGCGAGATCACGCAGGCCGCCACCGCGGCGGCGGCGGCGATGGAGAAATTCCCTTACGACTGGCGGCTGGCGGAGACGGCCGATGACGTGGCGCTGCGGCAGGGCGTGCAGCCGGGCGTGAGCGCGCTGCAGGCCACCGACGCCCATCGCAACCTGCTGCGGCAGCAGGCGGACTTTCTCGCCGGCAACCGCTTCTGGACGCCCTGGTACCATTCGGCGCGCAGCATCATCGCCAACGCACCGGATGCATCGGAATATCCCAGCGCCAGTTCCCTGCTGGTGTTCGACCAGATGGTGAACCGGATCAACCCGGATTCGACGCAGGATCAATACATTCACCAGATCTATAAAGTCTTGAACGCGGCTGGGGTGCAGCAAATCGGCGAGGTGACGTCGATTCCGCAGGGCGCGGAGCTCATCCGGCTGCGCACCATCAAGGCGAACGGGCGGCGGGTACTGCCGGAGAGCATCCGTAACCTCACCGACGTGACCATGCCGGATCTCGCGCCGGGCGATTACATCGAGATCGAGTTCGTGCAGCACACGGGCGATTCGCAGATCATTCCCAACACCCTCGATGACAGCCAGTTCTTCGTTTTCAACTCTTCGAAGCAGCCTTACAACTATTCCGAATACGTGGTGCTGACACCACCCAATTATCCGCTGCTGGTCGATCAGGAGCGGTTCCCGGCCGCGCCGACGACGCAACTCATGCCCGACAGCTACACCGCGCACACCTGGCTGGTGCAGAAGACGCGGATTCTGGTGACCGAGCCGCTCATGCCGCCGGAGGAGAATCTGGTGCCCAAGGTGTGGATCAGCACACCCCGGGAATGGAGCCAGATCAGCCGCTACTACGCCGACCATGACTTCGCGGTGCGGCGCACGACGCTGGAGATGCGGCAGAAGGCGGCGGAGTTGACCGCGGGCAAGGCAAACGACGTCGCCAAGGCGAACGCGATTTTCCAGTGGGTGGCGGCGAATGTGCAGCCCGGGCCGGGCAGCATTCTGAGTCCGGCGCGGCAGTTCTTCACCGACCGTTCAGGCAATCGGGTGGCGGTGTTTCTGGGCTTGCTGTCGGCGGCTAAGGTGCCTTGTCAACTGGTGCTGGCACGGGCGGTGACGGACGACAGCTCCATCAGGATCCCCAGCATTTTTCAGTTCCAGTACCCGCTGGTGCACGTGGGCAGCGGCGCGGATGCGAGCAATCCGGCCTCGGGGTGGTACGACCTGATGGGACGCTTCGCGCACCTGGACTACATTGCGCCGGGCATCCGGGGCGGCATGGCGATTGTGGCGAGCGCCAACGGCAGGGCGGGGTTCATGCATTTGCCGGCGTTCGAGTCGCCGCTGGATGGATTGGTGGTTAGCGTAACCGGAGCGGTGGCGGATTCCGGCGATGCCAAGATACACCTACAAATGGAGTTCCGCGGACCGGCGGGCGAACAGGTGCGGCATGAGCTGGCGAGTCTGCCGGACTCCAGCCTGCCGCAGATCTACCAGCAGCTATTGCTCGCCAGCTATCCGAATGCCAGCGCGACCGGCGGCGCCATCGAGAACCGCAATGCCAAGGACAAGCCGCTGATTTTTTCCATTGAGGCGACGGTGCCGAACTTCATCAACGTGGATGGCAATACGCCCGGTTCGGGCTGGGATATTCAGCACCTGACGGGTGCCGTCGGTGTGCAACGACGGTACGCGCCGCTTCCCTTCCGCAAGGAGCCGCTACTCATTAACGGCGACAGCTTCGAGCAGACCAACGTCACGCTGACGCTGCCGGCACGGTTCGGCCAGGCGAATCTTCCCAAGGCCGCCAACATCAGCAACGGTTTCGGGCGGTTCGATTCCAGTTTCGTGCAAACCGGCGGCACCCTTGCGTTCCATCGCACGCTGTTCCTGAAGGCGAACCGGATCGCGCCGGCCGATTACGGCAGCTTCCGCGCGTTTGCCGAAGCGGCGGACGCGCAAGACCGCCTGCAGCTGACCGGCAAAATCCATGGCGCAGGCCACTAGCGCATGGCGGACGCCAGGCGTCAGCAGAGCTCCAATGACGAGCACGGCGTGGACCGCAGCCTGATCCGCTGGATGCTGTCGCTGACGCCCGCGCAGCGGCTGGAATTTCTGGAACAGCAAATCGAGGGCATCGAGCAGGTCCGGGCACGGAATGGCTGGCGGTCAGCCGTCGCACCGCTGAACTGACAAACTGAGCTACTGAAATACTGACAAACTCACCCTAGCGCTGGCCGAGTTGGATCGGTTGGTTGAGAGTCACGGTGATGGGCGTACCGGCGGGAAGATCGAGCGCGCCGTTACGGCTGGCGAGGACAACACCGAGACCAGCACCGACGGCGGTGCCGATGCCGGCGCCTTTGCCGCCACCAGCGATGGCGCCGATGAGCGCGCCGACCGCGCCGCCAGCGGCGGCAGTGCCGACGGTGCGGCGGGTTTTCGACTGTTGCACGCCGCCTTCATTGGTGGTGGACGGCGTGCCGGTGATGGCGCCACCTACGCCTGAATTCTCATTTACATTACTGAGTTGGGCACTCAGAGGAAAGCTTTGACCATCCGGCAGCCGAAGTTGATCGAAGGCGAGCTGCAGGCGAGCGGTGCCAGAGATGCTGCCGCTGCGCACCACGGATTCTACCTTGCCTTCGACCGTGCTGCCCACGGGAACCACGACGGTGCGTCCGTCAGAACTGGTGACGGGTTGTGTGACCGTAGCCGTGAAGGTGCTGCCGGGGGTGCTGCTGCGCGTGCTGAGGGTATTGTTCAGCTTCAACTGCAGCGCGGTGCCCGCGGGGATGGTGGCGTTGCCGGGAGCCTGCGACTGCGCTGGAGCGGCGGCGGCACGGCTGGGCACACGAGCGGAGGTCTCGCCGCTGTAGGCGCGCTGGCGCTGGGCGTTGCTGTCACTGCTGCGGCCATAGAAGCCGTCATCGTAGCCGTGCTCGAAGCCGGTCTGGAAGTTTATCTTGTAGGTCTGCTCGCTGATGCCGTTGTTGGGCGAGTACCCCAGGCTGGCGCTCTGGTAGACCGGATGGCTCTGAAAACTGTAACGTGCGTGCGAGCGATAGTCGGTGACGCCGTCGCGGAAACCGGCGTTATAGCCCTGCTGCTGGATCTGCTGCAATTGCTGATTCTGCATCTGGTCTTGCACGGGCTGAATGTTGCCGCCCTGAGCGAGAAGACCGGCCGGGACGCAGAGACAGAGCACGAGCACGAACCACGATGGCATGCGCATAAAGACCTCCCGAACGTGACTGGAGATGCGCGGCGCGGGCATAAGGTTGAGCCGGTGTGGACATGGAGCCACGCAGGCAACTAAAATGAAAGCTAAATGGGGCAAAAAGGGCGCCGCGGGTGGCTCACCATCACGCTGATCGTGATTGGATTAATCCTTCTGGCCGCCCTCGGTCAGATTTACGGACGCTAGCGCGTTTCTGCCAGTGGATCGATGTGGCGCGCTGGAGGCGCTCGTGTCGGAGTGGCACGCGCTCACACGGGCGAACATCGAAACCCTGACGCATTACTCCGCGCCGAGGTCTTCGAGGTCGTCGTCGCCGCGAACGACGCACAGCGTCGTTCGCCGTTACGGAAGAGGTCCGGCTACTCGGCGCCGAGATCTTCCAGGTCGTCGTCGCCGGTGTCGTTACGGAATAAATCCAGGGCGCGCTCGGCTTCCTCGTAGGGCGAGGGCGGGAGCTGGACGGCCTGGAGGGCGGCTTCTTCCTCTTCCTGCTCGCCGATGAGGCGGACGTTGCGGTAGTGATCGAGACCGGTGCCGGCGGGGATGAGGCGGCCCATGATGACGTTCTCTTTGAGGCCGCGCAGGTAGTCGATCTTGCCCTGAATCGAGGCCTCGGTGAGGACGCGGGTGGTTTCCTGGAAGCTGGCGGCCGAGATGAAGCTGTCGGTGGACAGCGACGCCTTGGTGATGCCGAGCAGCAGCGGACGGCCGGTCGCCGGGCGCTGGCCGAGGGCGATAACGCGCTCGTTCTCTTCGCGGAAGTGGAACTTGTCCACCTGCTCATCGACCAGGAACTCGGTGTCGCCGACATCTTCGACGCGCACCCAGCGCATCATCTGGCGGACGATGGTCTCGATGTGCTTATCGTTGATGTTGACGCCCTGGAGGCGGTAGACCTCCTGGATTTCATTGACCAGGTAGGCCTGCAGTTCCTTTTCGCCGAGGACGGCAAGGATGTCGTGTGGATTGCGGGGGCCATCCATGAGGGGATCGCCGGCGTGGACGCGCTCGCCTTCCTGGGCGGCGATGCGGACGCCGCGCGGCAGCAGATATTCGCGCTCGTCGCCCTTGTCGCTGATGACCAGGATCTTGCGCTGGCCCTTGCTGACTTCGCCGTACTTGACGGTGCCATCGATTTCGCTGATGACGGCGGTTTCGCGCGGCTTGCGCGCCTCGAACAACTCGACGACGCGGGGCAGACCGCCGGTGATGTCCTTGGTCTTGGTGGTTTCGCGGGGAATCTTGGCGAGCACGTCGCCGGCCGAGACCTCCATGCCGTCGGTGACCATCAAGTGAGCGTGGGAGGGCATGAGGTACTTGCGGTTCTTCTTGCCTTCGCCGATCAGGATCTGGGGCTGACGCTTCTCGTCGGTGGATTCGGTGACGACCCAGTGCGAAAGGCCGGTGACATCATCGACCTCCTCGTGCAGGGTCGAGCCTTCCTCCATGTCCTTGAACTTCACCGTGCCGGCGATTTCCGTGAGGATGGAGAAGGTGTAGGGGTCCCATTCGAGCATGACCTCGCCCATGGCGACCGGATCGCCTTCGTTCTTCTTGAGGCGGGCGCCGTAGACGGCGGTGTAACGCTCCCGCTCGCGGCCCTTGTCATCGACGACGGCGATCATGCCGTTGCGGTTCATGACCACCAGGCCGCCATCCTTGGTGCGGACGGTGGCGAGGTTGTGGAACTTGATGAAGCCGGCGCTGCGGGTTTCCTGGCGGGACTGCTCGCTGACGCGACTGGCGGTGCCGCCGATGTGGAAGGTGCGCATGGTGAGCTGCGTGCCGGGCTCGCCGATGGACTGCGCCGCGATGACGCCGACGGCTTCGCCCATCTCGACCACCTTGCCGGTGGCCAGGTTGCGGCCGTAGCAGTTGACGCAGACGCCGCGCTTGGCTTCGCAGGTGAGCACGGAGCGGATGAGCACCTTCTCGATGCCGGAGCTCTGGATGCGATGGGCCAGCTCCTCGGTGATCAGGCCGTTGACATCGACGATGGTGTGGCCTTCGAAGTCCTTGACACGTTCGAGGGAGACGCGGCCGACGATGCGGTCGCCGAGGCTCTCGACGGTCTCGCCGGCATCGACGATGGCGCCGACGTGGATGCCGTCGACGGTGCCGCAGTCGTCGTCGCTGATGATGACATCCTGAGCGACATCGACCAGGCGGCGGGTGAGATAGCCGGAATCGGCGGTCTTGAGCGCCGTGTCGGCCAAGCCCTTGCGGGCGCCGTGGGTGGAGATGAAGTACTGCAGCACGGTGAGGCCTTCGCGGAAGTTGGCCGTGATCGGGGTCTCGATGATTTCACCCGATGGCTTCGCCATCAGGCCGCGCATACCGGAAAGCTGGCGGATCTGCTGCTTGGAGCCGCGGGCGCCGCTATCGGCCATAACGAAGACGGGGTTGACGAAGCCCTCGCGGTCCTGTTTTTCGAGCACGGAGAACATTTCGTCGGAGACGCGCTCGGTGATGTTGGACCAGATTTCGACGACCTTGTTGTAGCGCTCGCCGTTGGTGATGGCGCCGTCGAGGTACTGCTTCTGGACCTCGACCACCTGCTTTTCGGCGTCTTTCACCAGCGATGCCTTGCTGGCGGGGATGACCAGATCCTCGATGCCGATGGACATGCCGGAGCGGGTGGCCGCCATGAAGCCGAGGGACTTGATGCCGTCGAGCATCTTGACGGAATCCTCGAGGCCGAAGTTGAGGTAGGCGAAGTTGACGAGCGAGCTCAGGCCCTTCTTCTTGAGCAGGCCGTTGACGAAGGGCATGCGCTTGGGCAGGTGGTCATTGAGGATGACCGAGCCGACCGTAGTTTTGATGTAGTAGTTGGTGACGTTCTGGACTTCGGCATGGACCACGTCCTGGGAGTCATAGGCCGAAGGCATGTCGATGAGCTTGCCGGTATAGCGCAGCCGGATGGGGGTCATGATTTCGACCTCGTTCATCTCGAGCGCGATGAAGACATTCTCAGGATTGCCGAAGGTGCGGCCGGCGCCGGGGGCCGTGTCATTACCCTTGGTGAGGTAGTAGACACCCAGGACCATGTCCTGGGTGGGGACGGTAATGGGCTGTCCGCTGGCGGGCGAGAGGATGTTGTTGGCGCTGAGCATGAGGACGCTGGCTTCCACCTGCGCCTCCGGCGACAACGGAATATGCACGGCCATCTGGTCGCCGTCGAAATCGGCGTTGAAGGCGGTGCAGACCAGAGGATGAATCTTGATGGCCTTGCCCTCGACCAGCACCGGCTCGAAGGCCTGGATGCCGAGGCGATGGAGGGTAGGAGCGCGGTTGAGCAGGACGGGGTGGTCCTTGATGACCTCTTCGAGGATGTCCCAGACGATGGGTTCGGACTGCTCGACCATCTCCTTGGCCTGCTTGATGGTGGTGCAGTGGCCGGTCTGCTCGAGGCGGTGATAGATGAAGGGCTTGAAGAGCTCGAGCGCCATCTTCTTGGGCAGACCGCACTGGTTGAGCTTGAGGTCGGGGCCGACGACGATGACGGAGCGGCCGGAGTAGTCGACGCGCTTGCCCAGCAGGTTCTGGCGGAAGCGGCCCTGCTTGCCCTTGAGGGTATCGGAGAGGGACTTGAGGGGGCGGTTGTTGGCGCCGCGCAGGACGCGGCCGCGGCGGCCGTTGTCAAACAGGGCGTCGACGGCCTCCTGAAGCATGCGCTTTTCGTTGCGCACGATGACTTCCGGGGCGTGCAGCTCCATCAGCTTCTTGAGGCGGTTGTTGCGGTTGATGACGCGGCGGTAGAGATCGTTGAGATCGCTGGTGGCGAAACGGCCGCCATCGAGGGGCACGAGGGGGCGCAGCTCGGGCGGGATGACGGGCAGAACTTCGAGGATCATCCACTCGGGCTTGTTCTGGCTTTTGCGGAAGGCGTCGACGACCTTGAGGCGCTTGGCGTACTTGATGCGCTTCTGGACGCTGGTCTCACTGCGCATTTTTTCGCGCATTTCCACGGCCAGCTCCGGAATTTCGACGCGCTTGAGCAGCTCGCGGATGGCTTCGGCACCCATCAGCGCGGTGAAGTGGCCCGCCATGCCCTCGCCGATGAGCTTGCGGTATTCGTCCTCGGTGAGGACCTGGCGCTCCTTGAGCGCAGTGTCGCCGGGATCGACGACGACGTAGGCTTCAAAGTAGAGAACTTTTTCGAGCTCGCGCAGGCTGATGTCGAGCAGATGGCCGATGCGGCTGGGCAGGCCCTTGAAGAACCAGACGTGGCTGCACGGGGAGGCGAGCTCGATGTGGCCGAGGCGCTCGCGCCGGACCTTGGAGAGGGTGACTTCGACGCCGCACTTGTCGCAGATGACGCCGCGGTGCTTCATGCGCTTGTACTTGCCGCAGAGGCACTCCCAGTCGGTAACGGGACCGAAGATGCGGGCGCAGAACAGGCCGTCGCGCTCGGGCTTGAAGGTGCGGTAGTTGATGGTCTCGGGCTTGGTGACTTCGCCGTGGGACCAGTCGCGGATCTTCTCGGGCGAGGCGAGGGAGATGCGGATGCTGTCGAAGTCGGCAATCAGATTGGCGCGGTCGTAAGGGCTGCTGCGGTACATATTTGCGATCTCCTGGAGGATGGGGCTCCTGAGGTTTTGTCTCTCCGGCCAAGGGGCTATCAGCAATCAGCGGTCAGCTTTCAGCCGTTCTGTGCTGGCTGATCGCTGACGGCTGATCGCTGAAAGCCGTTTTCTAGTCGTCGGCGGCGACGGCCAGTAGTTCGGGTTCTTTGTGGCTTTTCATCAACTCGACATCGAGACACAGCGATTGCAATTCGCGGATCAGGACGTTGAAGGATTCGGGCACGCCGGGCTCGATGGCGGCCTCGCCCTTCACAATGGCTTCGTAAATTTTGGCGCGTCCGTAGACGTCGTCGGATTTGGCGGTGAGCAGTTCCTGGAGGATGTAGGCGGCGCCGTAGGCCTCCAGCGCCCAGACCTCCATTTCGCCGAAGCGCTGGCCGCCGAACTGGGCCTTGCCGCCCAGCGGCTGCTGCGTAATCAGCGAGTAGGGACCGATGGAACGGGCGTGGATCTTGTCATCCACCAGGTGGCTGAGCTTGAGCATGTAGATGTAGCCGACGGTGACGGGCTGCTCGAACTTCTGGCCGGTGATGCCGTCGCGCAGGCGGGTCTTGCCGGACTCGGGCAGGCTGGCCTTGCGCAGCAGCTCCTTGATTTCGTTTTCGCGGGCGCCGTCAAAGACGGGTGAGGCGAAGGTGAGGCCGAGAGCGCGGCCGGCCCAGCCGAGGTGGGTTTCGAGAATCTGGCCCACGTTCATACGGCTGGGAACGCCGAGGGGGTTGAGGACGATCTCCATGGGGGTGCCATCGGCCATGTAGGGCATGTCCTCTTCCGGCAGGATGCGGGCGATGACGCCCTTATTGCCGTGACGGCCGGCCATCTTATCGCCCACGGAAAGCTTGCGCTTCATGGCGATGTAGACCTTGACCATCTTGATGACGCCGGGCGGGAGCTCGTCGCCGCGGTTGAGCTTGTCTTTGCGCTCGCGGTAGATCTTGCCGAGCACGTCGATCTGGCGGCTGGTCAGCTCTTCGATTTCGTCCACCTGTTCGTTGATGCGGGCGTCCTTGCCGTCATAGCGGGCGCGCTTGAGATTGCGGGTGGAGATGGACTCGATGGCTTCGCGGGTAAGGGCGTCGCCCTTGCCGAGCAGCTTCTTGTTGGTCTTCTCGTCGTGCAGGTCCTGGGTGAGGACCTTGCCGCCGACCAGACTGAACAGGCGCTTGGTGCGTTCGTCGTTGAGAATGCGGACCTCGTCGGCGTAGTTCTTGTCGAGGCGGGCCTCTTCGTCGGCATCGATGGCCTTGGCACGCTCGTCTTTTTCCGCGCCCTTGCGGCTGAAGATTTTGACCTCGACGACGGTGCCCTCGATGCCGGGCGGGCAGTAGAGGGAGGCGTCGCGGACGTCGCCGGCCTTTTCGCCGAAGATGGCGCGCAGCAGCTTCTCCTCCGGCGTAAGCTGGGTTTCCCCCTTGGGCGTGACCTTGCCTACCAGGATGTCGCCGGGCTTGACCTGGGCGCCGATGCGGACGATGCCGCTCTCGTCCAGCTCCTTGAGGAAGGTTTCGCTGACGTTGGGGATGTCGCGGGTGACTTCTTCGGGGCCGAGCTTGGTGTCGCGCGATTCGAGCTCGAACTCCTCGATGTGGATGGAGGTGTAGTAGTCCTCCTTGACCATCTTCTCGCTGATCAGGATGGCGTCTTCAAAGTTGTAACCGCGCCAGGGCATGAAAGCGACCAGCACGTTGCGGCCGAGCGCCAGCTCGCCCTGATCGGTGCAGGGACCATCGGCGAGGACGCGGCCCTTGATGACGCGCTCGCCTTCCTTGACCACCGGTTTCTGGTTGATGCAGGTGTTCTGGTTGCTGCGCTTGAATTTGGTGAGCTGGTAGATATCGCTGCCGACTTCGCGCGACATCTGGCCGGCGTGGGTTTCGCCCTCGATGCGGACGATGATGCGTTCGGAGTCGACCGAATCGACGATGCCGCCGCGCTTGGCGAGGACGGTAGCGCCGGAGTCACGGGCGACCACGGCTTCCATGCCGGTGCCGACGACGGGGGCTTCGGCGCGCAGCAGGGGGACGCTCTGGCGCTGCATGTTGGCGCCCATGAGGGCGCGGTTGGCGTCGTCGTTTTCGAGGAAAGGCACGAGCGCCGCGGCCACGGAGACCAACTGCTTGGGCGAAACGTCGATGTAGTCGACCTTGTCGCGGGAGACAAGGACGAAGTTGCCAGTCTGGCGGGCGTTCACCAGCTCGTTGACAAAGCGGCCCTGGGCGTCGAGCGCCACGTTGGCCTGGGCGACCACGTACTTGTCCTCTTCCCAGGCGGACAGGTAGAAGGAGAAGGGTTCGTAGTCGATGTGCTTCTTGTTTTTGGCGGCGGCGTTCCAGGCGTCGGCTTCTTCGCGCTCGAGATGATCGCCGACTTTTCGGGAGCTGTCACCGGCGTTGGTGACGGTGACGTAGTCGATGACGCGGCCCTCGCGCACCTTGCGGTAGGGGCTTTCGATGAAGCCGAACTCGTTGATGCGGGCGAAGCAGCTCAGCGAGGAGATGAGGCCGATGTTGGGACCTTCCGGCGTCTCGATGGGGCAGATGCGGCCGTAATGGGTGGGATGCACGTCGCGCACCTCGAAACCGGCGCGCTCGCGCGACAGACCCCCCGGCCCGAGGGCGGAGAGGCGGCGCTTGTGGGTGATCTCGCTCAGGGGATTGGTCTGATCCATGAACTGCGAGAGCTGACTGGAACCGAAGAACTCGCGGATGGCGGCCATGACCGGCTTGGCGTTGACCAGGTCATGGGGCATGGCGGTGGCCATTTCCTGGAAGACGCTCATCTTTTCCTTGATGGCGCGCTCCATGCGGACCAGGCCGATGCGGAACTGATTTTCGAGCAGCTCGCCCACCGCGCGGACGCGGCGGTTGCCGAGGTGATCGATGTCATCCACCGAGCCTTCGCCGCGCCGCAGCTTGAGCAGGTAGCGAATGGTGGCGTAGAAATCCTCGGGATCCAGGGTGCGCTTGTCGAGCGTAGTGGCGGAGGCGGAGTCGTAGAGCTTGATGTTGAACTTGAGGCGGCCGACGCGGCTGAAGTCATACTTGCGGGCGTCGAAAAACATGCCGTCGAACAGCGAGCGCGCGGTATCCAAGGTAGGTGGATCGCCGGGGCGCAACTTGCGGTAAATCTCGATGAGGGCCTCGTTCTGGGTCTTGATGCCGTCCTTGCGGAGCGTGGCGGAAAGGATATTGCCCACCACATCGCGATCGGGGAAGAACACCTGCAGTTCGGCTGCGCCGGCGGCAGTGTATTTTTCGAGATCGGCCCACTTGAGCTCAGTGTTGGCCTCGAGCACGACTTCGCCGCTGTCGCGGTTGACGATGTCCTGGACGGTGAAGGCGCCTTCGAGATCGGCCGGATCGACTTCGAACTCGGTAATTTTTGTTTTGGCCAGCTCGCGCAGCAGCGGGGCACGGAGCTGACGGCCGGCATGAACGACTTCTTCGCCCTTGGCGTTGACGACGCGGTGGGTGAGTTTCTGGCCGAGCAGGTTGGTCTGCTTTTCCGGCTCGCGGGCGCCGTCGAACTGCCAGTAGAGCTTACCGTTGCGGGCCACCAGGCGCTCGACGGTATAGAAGGTGCGGAGGATCTCCTCGTCGGTTTTCAGGCCGAGGGCGCGCAGGAAAATCGAGGCCAGGAACTTGCGCTTGCGGTCGATGCGGACGTAGAGCAGATTCTTGGTGTCGAACTCGAATTCGACCCAGCTTCCGCGGTAGGGGATGATTTTGCCGAGGAAGTAAGTGCGCTGGTTGGCGGTTTCAAAAAACACGCCGGGCGAACGGTGGAGCTGGCTGACGATGACGCGCTCGGTACCGTTGATGATGAAGGTGCCGTTCTCGGTCATGAGCGGAATGTCGCCGAAGAAGACTTCCTGCTCCTTGATGTCGCGGATGCTCTTGACGCCGGTTTCCGGGTCCTTGTCGTAGATGGTGAGGCGGATGGTGACCTTGAGGGGGGCGGAGTAGGTCGAGCCCTTGTCCTCGCACTCGGCGCGGTCGTTTTTCAGTTGCAGGCCGACGGGATCGCCGCACTTCTGGCAGAAGGTGGGCACGTTGGCGTTGTAGGTGCCGCAATGACGGCAGAGGATTTCGCCCGCCTGGAAGGGGTTGGTGATGATGGTGGCTCCGCAGCCGCGGCAGGTGGAGCGGAGATGATGCAGGCCGCGCAGGTTGCCGCACTTGCACTCCCAGTTGCCGATGGCGTAGTCGACGAAATCGAGCTGGCTGACGCCGCGGAAATCGGAGATGGGGAAAACGGAGTTGAACACCGACTGCAGGCCGCCGTCATCGCGTTCGCCGGGGAGCAGGTCCATCTGCAGGAAGCGCTCGTAGCTCTGGCGTTGAACCTCGATGAGGTTGGGGATTTGGATGGCAGTCGGGATTTTGGAAAAATCGGTGCGGATCGGGGTTCCATCCGGATGAAAGGGCATATCAACTCCAAAAAGCCAGTAGCGGGTAGCTAGTAGCTGGTAGCGGCAATGGGCGCCCGCACGAGCACGTACGGGCGCCGGAAACGGGGACGGCCGAAAAGGGCAATCTACTTGACTTCGACGGTGGCGCCAGCGTCGGTGAACTTCTTCTTGATGGTCTCGGCCTCTTCCTTGGGCACGCCTTCCTTGACGGTCTTGGGCGCGCCGTCGACCAGGTCCTTGGCTTCTTTCAGGCCCAGGCTGGTGACTTCGCGGACCACCTTGATGACGTTGATCTTGTTGGCGCCGACGGCGGTCAGCACGACGGCGAACTCGGTTTTCTCCTCGGCCGGGGCCGCGCCGCCAGCGGCAGGCCCGCCGCCGGCGACGACCACGGGTGCGGCCGCGGCGGCGGAGACGCCCAGCTCTTCCTCGAGTTGTTTCACCAACTGCGAGGCCTCAAGCAGGGTCAGGTTCTTGATCGAATCTACGAGCGTTTGCAGGTCAGCCATTGTTTCTCCTCAAAAATGGTCGCCAGTATTCAGTCATCAGTTTTCAGTACGGAACGGGCGCCCGAACGGGGACGTTCGGGCGTAACCGCCGACTGACGACTGAGAACTGAAAACTGAGAACTTTTACTCATGAAACTTGTTCGCTTTCACACCTTGATCGATGACCACGGCGGTGTTGCGGCCGGTGGCCTGAAGGACCGTCACCAGGCGCTGCGCGGGCGCTTGCAGCAGCCAGAGCAGCTTGGCATAGAGCTCGGGTTTGGACGGAATCGAGGCCAGTTGCTCGACGCCCCGGGCGTCGACGACCGCGCCCTCGACGACACCGGCATGGACCACCAGGGCGGGATTGTCCTTGCAGTAATCGCGCAGGACTTTGGCCAGGGCGACGCCGTCGCCGCTGGTATAGGCGATGGCGTTGACGCCGGTGAGTTTTTCCAGCACGCCGGCGGCGCTGCTCCCCTGGGCGGCGCGGCGGGCGAGGGTGTTCTTGATGACGCGGAAGTGGCCGCCGGCGGCGCGCAGGCGCTTGCGCAGCTCAAAATCCTGCGCCACGGTGAGGCCGCTGAAGCCGGTCACGATGAGGGTGGATGCGTCGGCGAGCGCCGCTTGCAGCGAATCCACGCGGGTCTGTTTCTGTGCTTTGGTCAGTGCCATGTCGCCGAATCCTTTATGCCTTGGCCACCGCTTCGACGGCGGCGGTATCGAGCGCAATGCCCGGGCCCATGGTCGAGCTCAGGGTGATGCTGCGCAGGTATTTGCCCTTGGCCGCGGGCGGCTTGGCGCGGGCGATGCTGTGCAGCAGCGTCTCCGCGTTTTCCACCAGCCGCTCGGGCGGAAACGAAATCTTGCCCACCGCCGTGTGTACCAGCCCCTGCTTATCGGTGCGGAACTCGACCTTGCCGGCCTTGATCTCCGCGACCGCTTTGGTCAGATCCGTGGTGACAGTGCCGGTCTTGGGGTTGGGCATGAGGCCGCGCGGGCCGAGCACCTTGCCCAGCTTGCCCACCAGACGCATCATGTCGGGCGTGGCCACGACGGCGTCGTAGTCGGTCCAGCTCTCTTTCTGGATCTTGTCGACCAGTTCTTCGCCGCCCACGAAGTCCGCGCCGGCGGCTTTCGCCTCGGCGGCTTTTTCACCGCTGGCGATCACCAGCACGCGCTTGCTTTTGCCCAGGCCGTGGGGCAGCACGACAGTGCCGCGCACCATCTGATCGGCATGCTTGGGATCCACGCCCAGGCGGATATTGAGCTCGACGGTTTCGTCAAACTTGGTGTGCTTGACTTTCTGCAGCAGGGGAACCGCCTCGGCGAGCGTGTAGGCGCGCGTCTCGACCTGTTCGCGGGCTTTCTGAATCTTTTTTCCGGTATGAGGCATTGCTTTCCTTTATCGCGGGCACCCGGCGCAGCTACGCCGCGCCGCCCGCTCTCCCTCTTGGGCTGGCGCGCCGCTGGGGGCCCCTGCGCCCCAGCGCCACGCCATTCCTGAATTGTGGACAGTCATTGGCAACTTCTTCAACCTATTTCGATTCCCATGCTGCGGGCCGTGCCGCTGATGCTGGCGATAGCCGCCTGCAGCGAGGCGGCGTTGAGGTCGGACGCTTTGGCGCGGGCGATCTCCTCGATCTGCGCCGCGGTGACCTTGCCCACCTTGTCCTTGTTGGGCGCGGCCGAACCCTTGGCGATGCCGGCGGCGCGCTTGAGCAGATCAGCCGCGGGCGGCGTCCTGGTAATAAAGGTGAAGGAGCGGTCGTTGAAGATGGTGATCACCACCGGCACGTTCATGCCTTCCAGATCCTTGGAGCTGGTCTTGGCGTTGAAGGCCTTGCAGAACTCCATCAGATTGAGGCCGTGCGGGCCGAGCGCGGTGCCCACCGGCGGCGCGGGCGTGGCTTTGCCGGCCGGGATTTGCAGTTTCACTTCCGCTTGAACTTTTTTGGCCATGAAAAATTCCTAAACCTTTTCGACCTGCGAGAATTCGAGCTCGACCGGCGTCTGGCGGCCGAAGATGGTGACCATGACCTTGAGGGTTTCGCGGTCGTCGTTGACCTCGTCGACCACGCCGGTAAAGGTGGCAAACGGGCCGTCGGTGATCTTGACGGTTTCGTTCTTGTCGAACTGGACCTGCAGGCGCGGCTGGGCGCCGCCGGTTTCCACGCGATGCAGGATCTGATCGATCTCCTCCTGGCTGAGCGGCGTGGGCGACTGTCCGCTGCCCACGAAGCCGGCGACGCGCGGGGTGTTCTTGATGACGTGCCAAATCTCGTCTTCGATTTTGCCGTTCTCATCCGCCGCCAGCTCGACCAGCACGTAGCCGGGATAGAACAGGCGGGTGGACTGGACCTTCTTGCCGCCGCGGTGCTCAATGACCTCTTCGGTGGGGATGAGCACCTGACCGATCTTTTCGGCCAGGCCAAACGCCTCGATACGGCTCTGCAGGCTCTCGGCGACCTTGCGCTCGAAGCCCGAATAGGCGTGAATGATGAACCAGCGTTTGTCCGCCATGAAGTCCTAGTGCGTAAAGTGCTTGATGATGCCGTTGATCACCCAGGACAGTCCCAGGTCACAGAGGTAGAAGAAAACGCCGAAGACGGCTACGGTGATGAGCACCACGATGGTGGTCGACTGCACCTCTTTCCAGCCGGGGGCAGTGACTTTTTTCATCTCCGAGCGGACGTCGACGTAAAAACCCTTCAGCCGCTGGGACAGGTCCTTGACCTTGCCACGGCTTGGAGAATTTGGTTCGGTTGCAGCGCTCACGGGCATATAAAAACAGTGATTAGTGGTTAGTGGTTAGTGGTGAGAAGAGAATGGCAGGGGCAGAGGGATTCGAACCCCCACTCGCGGTTTTGGAGACCGCTGGTCTAGCCGTTAAACCTATGCCCCTGGAAGTCATCAGTTCACAGTTTTCAGTTCTCAGTTCACGCCCGTCGCCGGAGCGCGAGCGCTCGGGCGTCACCGCCTGGCTGAAAACTGATAACTGATGACTGACAACCTTCATTTCGTTTCCTTGTGGGCTGTGTGCTTGCGGCACTTCGGACAATACTTTTTGAGCTCCAGGCGTTCGGTCGTGGTCTTGCGATTCTTGGTCGTGGAGTAGTTGCGATTTTTGCAATCTGGGCACTGTAAGGTAATGATTTCGCGTGGCATCGCTCTCCTCCTATTGCATGATCTCGGTAATCGTTCCGGCGCCGACGGTGCGGCCGCCTTCGCGGATGGCGAAGCGCAGGCCCTTCTCCATGGCCACCGGGGTGATCAGCTCCACCACCAGCGCCACGTTGTCGCCCGGC
>SCQP01000005.1 GCA_004299485.1 Acidobacteriota bacterium | reverse complement strand
AAGCGCTGGCTGTCGCCCGACCCGGCGGGCCTGGCCGCGGTCAACCCCGCCGATCCACAGTCCTGGGACGCCTACGCCTATGTCGGCAACCAGCCGCTGGCATTAACTGATCCCCTCGGGCTGGTGTGCCAGGAGGATCAGGTGAATCAGGACTGTGAACCCGGGTTTAGCCAGGGCACGGGCGGCTACGGCGGGGGTGGGTACGGGGGCGATAGCGGCGGGGGCGGCGAGTTCGGGCTGATGGGTGTGCCGGTGGACGTCCAAGACGGCTTCAGCCTTGTGTCCCAGGGCGGCGCGTGGCAGCAAGGCCCTTCCTGGTCGGGGACGATCGATCCCGGCATGCAGATTCCGTTTACTGCGGACTCGAACATCTGCATTGGCTGCACGATGCAGTACGTCCCCAACCTGTTCCAGGTGAGCAACGGCTTCGACCTGTTCGGCCCCTTCCAGGAGCCGCAGTCCGTGGCGACTGGCTCGGCGACTGGCTCGGCGAATGGCTCTGCCGCACCCGCGGCCGGTCCGCTCGGCTCCAACGGTGCGGCCATCGAGGCCCTCGGCCGCGGCCTCGCGACGCTCGCGCATCCCATGGAGTTTCTCACTGCCAACCTCGCTATGGCGTGGACCGGTGCAGCAGCGGTCGGGCTTGGGGCTGGGTTAATAGCAGCGGACTGCCTTGATCCGACGCCGTTTGAACCCGTGACATGTATAGGCGGCCTCGCTGCAGGGGCCGCCGTCGCGCTTCCCGGCTTCGGCGTATTGGGCGCGGCTGGTTATTTTTTTGTTAATAGCACCATCCCGGCCTTCGAGAGGTGGTGATGCAAATACCTCACGGCAACGGAAGGGCACGCCAACAGCCGGCAGGTCTCGTCCGCTGGATAGTCATCTCAGCGGCAGTTGACTTAGCGCTGGCATGCCTTCTGGCCGCTTTCCTTTGGGCGGCGCTCAGCCTAAGGGTCGCTAGGCTGGCGCTGCCCGCGGGGATCTTTGCTTACTCTTTGTTTACGATGCAAATGCTTTTTTATTGCGCAACTCGTTCTGCCCGAAACCCTGAGACCTACGCGAAACTATCGGCCCTTTCCGTAGTGACGGGGTTTTTAATGTGCGATCTAACCCTAGGATTTGCTCTTGTGTGGCTTCGGGCGCTACCAGCCTGGACAGTGATTGAGTACGGCGCCCCCTGGTTGCCGATTACCCTGGTCCCGTTGTGGTTCTGGATCCACCATCGCGCGAAGCGTACGTCCGCCGCGCAGCGCGACTGTATATAATCTTCCCGCAGACGTGGAACGCCTACGCCTATGTCGGCAACCAGCCGCTGGCCAACGTCGATCCGCTGGGGCTGCGACAATGCGCCACCCATAACGGCCGCTGCATGCCGACGCTGTACGGCGGGGCGGCGCCGCAGCCGACGACAGCCTGTTTGGCCCCAACTCCGATTGGGACGTGTTTGCGCTGATGTCCGCCTACCCGATCTGGGTGCCGATGAGCGCGACGAACGCGTGCATCGGCCTGATCTGCCTCGTTGACTGGTCCAGGGACAGTTACGAGGCTACCTCCTTTCCGTTTGGATTGACATCAGCAATAGGCGCAGCTTGCTGGAGGCGGAGCGGAGCCGGAAGCAAGTTGGGCGGCGAAGGTGGCCGGGCTGCAGCAGCCGAGCGCGCTGTGAGGCCTTTGGGGCAGGCCAAGCGAGTTTTACGAGGCCACGCCCAACTCCGGCGGTTATTACGCCGTCAGCGAAAGCTGGTGGCTCGACGGTCTGTTGGCCTCGCTGTCCGCCCCCGGCGTGCCCGCCATCACCTACAATCCCGACACCGCCGGCCGCATCGGCTCGATCAGCGCCTCCAGCGGCCAGAACCCGGTCAGCTCGGCCAGCTACTTCCCCAGCCAGCAGGTGCGGACAGCCACCTTCGGTTCTGGCGATTCTGACACCTACGCCCTTGACACCAACCTGCGCCTCAGCAGCTACACGCTCGACATCAACGGCAGCAACGACACCGGCACGCTGGTCTGGAACGGCAACAACACCCTCAGTCGCTTGCCACCTCCGACCCCTTCGCCACCGGTGACACCCAGACCTGCTCCTACACCCAGGATGATCTCGGCCGCCTCGCCTCGGCCAACTGCGGCAGCGAATGGGCGCAGACCTACACCCCCGACAGCTTCGGCAATCAGTCCACCACCTCCGGCGGCAGCAATCCGCTGGTGGCGAACTTCAACGGCAACAACCAGTTCTCCAGCGTGAGCGGCTTCGCGCCCACCTACGACCTGGACGGCGACCTGCTGGATAACCCGCTCAGCCAGACGCGCAACGCCTACGCCTGGGATGCCGAAGGTCGTGGCAGCAAGGCCCGTCGTGGTCGGGGACGGTCGATCCCGGCATGCAGATTCCGTTCGCAGCCGACTCGAGCATCTGCATAGGCTGTACGATGCAGTACGTCCCGGACCTTTTCAACGTGGGAAACGGCTTCGATCTGCTCGGCGCATTCCAGCAGCCGCAGAGCGTTGCAACGTGGTCGGCAGGTGGCTCCGCGGCGTCCGGCTCGAGCGCCTCGGCAGCAGGGTTCGGGACGCTGCTTGGCGGGGCCGCGACTGGCGCGGGTCATGGCGTCTTCGGCGTCTTCGCCGCCGCGAAGTGGTACTGCGGGCCGAGCCCCCACAGCCGGATACTCAAGTCAATCGCAATTAGCAGTGCAGCGGGGGCGATCTTGGGCGGGGTTGCGGGTTTTACAGCCGGTGAAATGCTGGGTGGGGTGTTCACGATGGGTGTGTCCGGCGCACCCGGTGCAGCCCTCGGCATTCTGGTCGGCACGCCCCTCGGGGCAATGAGAGGTGCCGAGTTCGGCGTGTTGAGTGCCGCGGCCTGTAAAGGGCTCGGCTTCTACAACTGAGGCCCGTGCCGTGGCTATTCGAGTCAACAGCAGGCTGACAACAACAGCGAGGCTCCGGCGTTCGGCGCTGTGGTGGGGGCTCCCCATCACTGTTCTGGAGTTGATCGGCGTGCCCTCGTTGAGCGGCGCTCTGGTGCTGGCGGTGCCCATTTTTGTGGCCGCGACGGCAATCGCATTCTTTATCGACACGGCCATAATGAGACTCGCGCAAAATAAAACGGAGCCGCCACCCTAGCCGCTGAGGATCTGGAGTTAGGCGTCATCCTAGCCTTTCTCGAATGGGTGGGCGCGGTCGTAGACTTCGGTGAGCTGGCGGATATCCGTGCGCGTGTAGCGTTGCGTGGTCGCCAGGCTGCGATGGCCGAGCATCTCTTGAATGGCGCGCAGGTCGGCGCCTTCGCTCAACAGGTGTGAGGCGAAGGCGTGGCGCAGGGTGTGGGGATGCAGGTCGAGCGGCAGGCCGAAGGCGCGGGCGCTGGCTTTGACGATGCGCGCCACCGAACGCGTGGTCAGGCGGCGGCCGCGATGGTTCAGAAACAGCGCGGGGTTGTCGCGCGGCTGCGGCGGCAGCACGGCCCGCACGGCGAGATACGAATCCAGCGCGGCCCGCGCCTTTTGCCCGAACGGTACCACGCGCTGCTTGCGGCCTTTGCCCAGCACGCGCACGCAGGCCCGGACGTAATCCACGTCGCGCAAATTGATCCCCACGGCTTCACTCACCCGCAGGCCGCTGCCGTAGAGCAGCTCCAGCAGGGCGTGATCGCGCTCGGGGAAGGGCGCGGTCTCGCGGGGATCGGGAGCATCGAGCATTTGGTTGACTTGCTCGGTTGTGGGGATGGCGGGCAGATGGCGGCCCAGGCGCGGCGTGGCGAGCAGGCGCGCCGGATTTTCGCCGATCCAGTTCTGGCGCAGGGCGTAGCGGAACAGCGACCGCAGCGTAGACAAGTGCCGCGCCTGGGTGGCGCGGCTGACACCGCGTGCCAGGCCGTCGGCCAGGAACTCACGGATGCGTTCGCGCCGCAGCGCGCCGAGCTCGGTCTGCGCGCCCGCAAAGGCGGCGAACTGCCGCAGGTCGGCGGCGTAATTGCGCAGCGTATGGGGACTGGCGTTGCGCTCGCCTTCGAGATAGCGTTCGAGAAAATCGGTGATGGCCGCCTGCAACGTCATGCGGGCACGGCCTCGCGCTGTGGCTGCAGCCAGGCGTCGCAATCCGTCAGGGCGCGGGCGCACTGGCGCTGGTGACGCTGCTCGCGATCGCGCACGGGCGTTTCGAGCGGCGGCAGCAAATCAAACGTCATGTTGGCGGGCGCGTAGCCGTGGGCGCTCGAGGCGGTGATGTAATGCAGGAGCGAGCCCAGCGCCGTGGTCCGTGGCGGCGGCGCGAGCGTGCGGCCCTGCGCCTCGGCGGCGGCAAAGCGCCCGGCCAGCCAGCCGGTGGCGATGGCTTCGACGTAGCCTTCGGTGCCGCATAACTGGCCGGCGGCCCAGACGCGCGGGTTACGCCGGAACTGCAGCCGCTCGGTGAGCACGGCCGGCGCCGCGAGATAGCTGTTGCGATGCACCTGCCCGAAGCGCACGATACGCGCCCGCTCCAGGCCGGGGATGAGGCGCAGAATCTGCGCCTGCGCGCCGAAGCGCAGATGGTTCTGGAAGCCGACGAGGTTGAAGCTGTCGGCCCGCAGGTTCTCGCGGCGCAACTGCACGGCGGCGTAGGGTGGCCGCCCGGTGCGCGGATCGGGAAGACCCACGGGCTTCATGGGGCCAAAGCGCAGCGTCTCCGGGCCGCGCCGCGCCAGCTCTTCCAGCGGCAGGCAGGCCTCGAAGAAGCCGGTCTCCTCAAACGCGTGCAGCGGATAGCTGTCAGCCTCGAGGATCGCCTGCCGGAACTGCTCGTACTGCGCACGGTCGAGTGGACAGTTCCAGAAGTCGTCCCCGCCTTTGCCCCAGCGCGAGCCGGGGTACATGCGCTCGTAGTCGAGCGAATCGGCCTCAACAATCGGGCTGATGGCGTCGTAGAAGTACAGGTGCTCGTGGCCGGCAAGTTCGGCCAGCACCCGGGCGAGCGGCGCCGACGTCAGCGGTCCGCTGGCGATGATGGTGATGTCGCTGGGCAGAGCGGTGGCTTCCTCGCGGCGGATGCTCACCTGCGGCAGCGCGGTCAGGGCGGCTTCGATGGCTGCGGAAAACTGCACGCGGTCTACGGTCAGCGCCTGGCCGCCGGGTACGGCAGCCTGGGCGGCGCAGGCGAGCAGCAGGGAATCGCCGCGCCGCAGCTCTTGCTTGAGCAGCCAGGGGGCGGAGTTGGGCGCTTCCGATTTGAGCGAGTTCGAACAAACCAGTTCGCCCAGGGCGCTGGTCTGGTGCGCGGGCGTAAACACGCGCGGCCGCATTTCCCACAGCTCGACCGCAACGCCCTGGCGCGCAAGCTGCCAGGCCGCCTCCGGACCCGCCAGGCCGCCGCCAATGACTTTGACAGGCGCGGGCCCCAGCGCGGCTCCGCCGCGCGCCCCGCTTTTGCTCGCGCCGGCTTGGGGGCCCCGCGGCCCCAACCCGGCGCTGTGCTCTACAGGCTGCACCTCAGAACCCCATGATGTGATAGCCGCTATCCACGAACAGCGTATCGCCGGTAATGCCGCGTCCGGCCGGGCTGAGCAGGAAGCGGGCGGTATCGGCGACTTCGGCCGGATCAATCGCGCGCCGCAGCGGCGCGTGTTGGGCCACGTGATCGATCATCGATCCCAGGTCGCGCACCGCGCGCGCCGAGGCCGTGCGCACCGGGCCGGCCGAAATGGCGTTCACGCGAATGCCTTGCGGCCCCAGCTCGCTCGCCAGATAGCGGACCGCGGCTTCGAGTGCCGCCTTGGCCACGCCCATGACGTTGTAGTTCGGCACCACGCGCTGCGCGCCCAGGTAGCTGAGGGTGACGATGCTGCCGCCCTCGCGCATCAGCGGCGCGGCTCCGTGGGCGACGCTCACGAGGGAATAGGCGCTGACATCGAGTGCCTGATGGAAGCCGGCACGGCTGGTGGCATGGAAGGCCCGGTCAAGGTCTTCCTTTTGCGCAAAGGCGATGCTATGCACCACGCCAGCGAGGGGAACGTCGCCGAGGTCACGGCCGATCCGGGCGAACAGCTCGCTGATGGCGGCGTCCTGGCTGACGTCGCAGGGATAGACGTGGGTGGCGCCCAGCGCCTGCCCCAACTCCTCGACCGTCTTCTGCACGCGTTCAGCCTGATAGGTCAACAGCAGCCGCGCACCGGCTTCGCTGAGGCTTTTGGCGATGGCGTAGGCCAGGCTCCAGCGATTGGCAATGCCCATCACCAGAACCGGTTGGTTCCGTATCTCATCGGTCATACGAATCCGAGCGTAGCACGCAACCGCCGGAGCTTTGTGGCTCGCCACTTTTTGCCCGGGTCGCTCCCGTTGGTCGCTCGGAGTGCGGGCTTCGATTCCCGGCAGGGTCCGCCCGCTGGCGCTCGGGGCTCCTCCAAGCTGCCGCCAGATGCCGTATATTCAGAGCAGAGGATTGTTGCTGAATGCTCTGCCGCCGTTTCGTCCTGGTTCTCATGCTCCTGGGCATGGCCGCCGCCGCGGCGACGCCGCAACGCAAGCCGAATTTGCGCGGCGAGGTGATGATCCTCGTGTATCACAACTTCGGCCCGCAGGATGCGCGCTGGACGCGCTCGTTCAGCAGCTTCACGCAGGACCTGGGGCGGCTCGATGCCGCCGGCTACCGGCCCATCACCCTGCGGCAGTACGTGAGCGGCGATTTCCAGTTGCCCGAGGGCACAACGCCGGTGGTGCTGACCTTTGACGACGGCTCGAAATATCAGATGCGCTATACCGCCTCCGGCGAGCTCGATCCGGAAAGCGCCGTCGGGCAGTGGGTGGCGTTTGCGCGCGCGCATCCGGAGTTTCCCGTGCATGGGACCTTCTTCGTGAATGCCGGGACGGACGTGTTTGGCCAGCGCGCCTTCATTCAAAAGAAGCTGCAGAAGCTGGTGGCCCTGGGCTCGGAGATTGGCAATCACACCTGGGACCACGCCAATCTCGCCAAGCTGACGCCGCCGGCGATCGAGCGCGAGGTTGGTCTCGACCAAATGCAAATCGACCGCTGGCTGCCGGGCTACCGTATGACCTCGCTGGCGCTGCCATTTGGCGTCGCGCCGCACGATGATCAGTTGGTGGTGCAGGCTGCGTGGAAAGCGGAGCGCTGGGACTACAGCGCAGTCGTGCTGGTGGGCTCCGGTCCGGCTGCGTCGCCGCTGATTGCAGGGCTGCGCACCGCGCACTTGCCGCGCATTCAGGTATTCACGCCCGAATTCAACAAGTGGATGGGGTATTTCACGCGCTATCCCAGCCGCCGCTTCGTCAGCGACGGCCATCGTCACGCCCCCGGCAGCCTGCCACGATTGACGGGCGCGGGGCCTGGCGTGGCTGCGCCACGCCACCCGCTTGACGCTCGGCCGGGCTGGGGGCCCCGGGAGCCCCAGCCCAGCCGGGTCCGCGCCCAACGGCGCGGCCCGCGCGTGCGGCCGCGGACCGCGATATACTAGCGCCCTATGGCCTACGTGATCGCCGAACCCTGCATTGGAACCAAAGACTGCGCCTGCGTCGACGCATGCCCGGTGGACTGCATCCACCCCAAGACGGATGAGGGCGACTTTGCCGAAGCCAAGCAGCTTTTCATCGATCCGGTGGAGTGCATCGACTGCGGCGCCTGCGTGCCGGTCTGCCCGGTGACGGCCATCTTCGCCCTCGACGATCTCCCCGAACAGTGGAAGGATTTCGCGGCGACGAATGCGGCGCACTTCGGCCGCTAACGCCATCGGGCAGCGGAGCCGGGGCGAAGGGGTCCCCGGCGCAGCGGATCAGCGGCCTTAGAGAGCGGGCCGTGCGGCGCAGCCGCACTGGGCGCCCGCGATCAGGCAAAGCAAGGATTTCGCGGCCACGAACGCGGCGCACTTCGGCCGCTAACGCCATCGGGCAGCGGAGCCGGGGCGAAGGGGTCCCCGGCGCAGCGATCTTGCGGCCTAAGAGAGCGGGCCGTGCGGCGCAGCCGCACTGGGCGCCCGCGATCAGGCAAAGCAAGGATTTCGCGGCGACGAACGCGGCGCACTTCGGGCGCTAAGCATCCTTCACTGGCCGAGCAGAAAACGGGCGAGCGTTTCGGCCTTGGCCGCCAGCATTTGCGCGCGCACCAGATCGCCTTGCTGCAGGGCCTCCTGCGCCTGGCGCACGTACTCGCCCGCTTGCGCGCGCGTGGCCGTGGCATTGGCGGACAGGGAGCGGCGGGACAGAACCGCCAGGTCGCGGGCGGCGCGGCCGAGCGTGGCCTGCACCTGGCCGCGATAGGCAAAGCGCTGCTGCTGACTCATGCCCGGGCTGAGTTGCGGTTGCGGTTTGTCCAGATCGGCCTGGGGCCGGAAAGCAGGCGATTCTGCGGGCGCCACACGCCGCGGCCGCCAGCGCGGCGGCGGCTCAACGTCAAGGGCGAGCGTCCAGGCCGGCGGCGGCGCAGTCAGCGGATTGAGATCGGCGGGCGGGGGCATGGGCGCGGGCGGCAGCGCCGGGAAAAACAGCGGCGGTTCGACAATGATGACCGGCGGCAGCGGCGGCGTGCGCCGGAACAGGCCGCAGCCGCTGAGCAACACCGCGCCCAGCAGGATGACGCCGACGCCGGGTCCGGCCCCGGATCCCTGGCCCCTGGCCCCTGGCCTATTGCGCATGGGCCATCTCTTCGCTGCGCAGCGGGAAGTGGAGTAGAAAACTGGCGCCCGGCTCGGCGGCGCAATCCGGCTCCAGCTCAATCGCGCCGTGATGCAGTTGCATGATGCGAGCCGCCAGCGCCAGGCCGATGCCGGTGCCTTCCGCGCGGGTGGTGAAATACAGATCAAAAATCTGGTCGCGGTGTTGGGGCGCGATGCCGGCGCCGTGATCGCGCACGCGCAGCACCGCCTGCTGCTCCTGGCGCAACACTTCCAGGCACAGCGTCTGGTTCCTGTCCCCCGGTCCCTGATCTCTGGAAGCTTCCTCCATTGCCTGCAGGCCATTATTAATCAGGTTCAGCAGCGCCTGCTCGATCAAATCGCGGTCCAGCCAGACACGCGGCCCCGGCGCCGGCGCCTGCAAATCGATCCGGATGCCTTTGGCGGCGGCATCGGCCTGCACCAGTTGCGCCACACTGCGCGCCAGCTCGCTCAGGTCGGCGGGGGCGAGCTGCAGCTCGACCGGGCGGCTGAAATCGAGGAAAGTACGCACCACGCGATCCAGCCGCTCGATGGAGTGGCCAATGACCTCGATGTGCGGCCTCAGGCCATCATTGCCCTGGCTGGCCTTGGCGCGCAGCAGATCGAGGTGGATCGCCATGGCGTTGAGCGGGTTCTTCACCTCGTGGGCGACGCCGCGCGTCAGGCGCCCCACCGCGGACAAGCGCCGCGCCAGTTCGAGCTCGCTTTCCAGCCGCGTCAGCGGTTCGGCATCCCGCAGCGTGAGCAGGGCGACGCGCTCGCCTTGCTGGTCGCGGCTCAGGTCCAGCCGCGCCAGCAGACGGCGGCCGCCGGCATGGCGCTCGCTTTCGTGCTCGCGCAGCGGCTGGCGCTGCTGTACCGCCTCGCGCACCGAGCGGTCCAGGCCGGAATCGCCCGGAAACAGCTCGGCCACCGGCCGGCCCACCAGTTCCGCCGCCGGCAGGCCGAGCAAGCGTGGCACCACAGCGCTGGCCAGCACCGAGTTGCCGTGGGCATCAAACAGCAACACGCCTTCTTCCAGTCCGCTGAGCACGTGGCTGACGTTGTCCTGCAGGGTGCTGTAAATCTGGCGCGTGTCTTCCATTTGCTGGCCCAGGAGTTCGATTTTCGACTGCACCCGTCCCAGCTCATCGCCCCGCGGGCGGTCTTGCGCGCGGCGCCCGCCGGCCATCATCCGGTCCAATTGCGCGCTGATGGCCGCCAGCGGCGCCAGCGCCAGCTCCGCCAGGCTCCAGGCCAGGGCCGTGGCCAGCAGCACGATCAACAGGCCATAAAGCAGCAGGTCGTGCATTGGCCCCAGCACCTGCTGGCGCAGCAGCACCGTATCCACGCCCACGGCGATGGTGCCCATGGGCTGGCCGGAAACTTGCGTGCTCAGATTGACGGAATAGATGGTTTCCGGACCGAGCACCGCCCGCATCTGGCGCCACAGCCCCGCCTCCATCAGCGCGCTCATGTCCGGCCGCTGCGGTTGCGCCTGCCCCTGCAGCAGTGGGTTGGAATCCATGACGACATTGCCACTGGGGGCGACCAGCGCCACGTCCCGGATGGCGCCGTTATAGCCGATGGCGCTGGCGAAGAGCGTATCGAGCGCCGGACTCTTTTGCAGGCCCTGCAGAAAAGCCTGCGGTGCCGGAGGCGTGGGCGTGCGCAGCGCCCCCGGCGCTGCGGCGCCTGTGCCCCCGGCCGCGGACCACTCCTGGCTCATCTGGTTGTAAACTTCACGCGCCAGAAAATCGGCTTGGGCATACACCGTCTGCAACTGCTGCCGCAGGCTGCCGGCCAGATAGATCAAGGTTACGGCCAGCACCACCAGCAGCACCAGGGCGGCGATGCTGAGCGTGAGTTTGGTTTTTAATTTCATTTACCAAACGCGGGCACCCGGCTCCACTCGCCGCTGCGCGGCTCGCAGAGCCGCCCGCTCCCTTCGCCTGCCGCGCGCCGGGCTGGGGGCCCCATCGCCCCAGGCCGGCGCTGATTTGCGCTTCCAGAAAATTGCTCTACTGCCGGGGTCAGACGGTCTGGCCTCTGGCCCCTGGTCCCTGACCCCTGGCCGCGTACTCCTTCAGCTTATTTTGCAGGGTTTTGAGACTAATACCTAGCTGCTCGGCGGCGCGGGTCTTGTTGTTGCCTTCGCGCGCCAGAGTGTCCAGGATCAGCAGCCGCTCGCCTTCGTCGACGGTTGCGCCTACGGGCACGCGCACGCAGCTTCCGTCCGCGCCGGCTGCGGGCGTCACGGAGCCAAAGTCTTCGGCCAGATGTCCGGGTTCCAGCCGGGTGCCCTCAGCCAGGATCACCGCGCGCTCCAGGGTGTTGCGCAGCTCGCGGACGTTGCCCGGCCAGGCGTAGGCGGCAAAGCGGTGCTGGAGCTCCGGGGCGATGCCCTGCACCGCACGCCCATGGCGTTCGTTCAATTGCCGTAACAGGGCGGTGCAGAGGGCGGGCAAGTCTTCCCGGTGCTCGCGCAACGGCGGCAGATGCAGGTGGAAGACGTTCAGCCGGTAGTAGAGGTCGGCGCGCAATTGACCTGCCGCCACCGCTTCGGCCGGCGGGCGGTTGGTCGCCGCCAGCACGCGCACATTGACCGCCAGTTCCTGGCGGCTGCCGAGGCGGCGCAGACGCCGGTCCTCGAGCACGCGCAGCAGCTTGGCCTGGGTGGCGGCGGGCATTTCGCCGATTTCGTCCAGCAGCAGGGTGCCGCCCTCGGCCAGCTCGAAGCAGCCCGCGCGCCGCTCCAGCGCGCCGGTGAAGGCTCCCTTTTCATGGCCGAAGATTTCACTTTCCATCAGGCTTTCTGGAATGGCGCTGCAGTTGATTGCAAGAAAGGTCCGGTCGCGGCGCGGACTCAGCGCATGGATCATACGCGCCACCACTTCCTTGCCGGTTCCACTCTCGCCCGTGATCAGGACGCTCGCAGTCGTGGGCGCGACTTGCCGCACCAGCGTACGCACTTGCTGGGCCATGGTGGAGGTGCCCACAAACCCGAGGTCTTCCCCGTTCTGGGATCCCACCGCAGGAGCTGCCGCCCCATCGCTGCTGCGCACCAGATCCGCCAGCCGCTGCTTCAGCTCTTCGCCATGGATGGGTTTTTCAATGTAATCATTAGCATGCAGCCGCAGGCATTCAATGACCGCTTCCTTCGAGCCTTGCCCGGTCAGCACCAGCACCGGAAGCGTCGCGTGCCGCTGCCGGATGCGCTCCAGCAACTGCAGACCGTCGAGGCGGGGCATGCGGATGTCGGTCAGTACCGCCTGCGGCTGAGTTCGCGCCAGATGCTCGAGTGCGTCGGCGCCATCGGCGGCCGTATCCACGTCGTAACCCCAGGCGTTGAGCAGTTCCGCCAAGCCCTGGCGTTCGCTGGGCTCATCGTCCACTACCAGTATGGGCACCCGCTTCATATGCCTACACTGTAGCAGTCCAAGAGAAAGGGGTGCAGAGTGGACCTCGGCATGCAAGCCTGCCTGACCAGCAGGAATCTTGGGAGATAACGTGAGTCGCTAGTGGGATGACGGCAAAATCATCCACTCTAAGGTAAATTAATCATATGTGAGGTTTCGCTGGAGCATGTGGCGGAGCGGGTGCAACCATCCCGTCAAGCCCTCTGCTCACAGTTTCTGAGTGGATCCTTTGTTCCTGATTGCGAACGGTCGCATGCGTTCGTGAAAGAGAGGTTGCTAATGAGTGCAAGTGCTTTGTGTCGCCAGACCGGAAAATCAATAGGTCTTGGCGCAATTGTGTTAGCAGTGAGCAGCGCGCTGTTGTGGGCAACGCCGCCGCCGGATAATGGCGCGGCCACTACAGCTACCGTCTCCTCTCCGGGTGCGGCGCTGGCGGCGACGCTGCCGAACCCGTTCACCTCGATGCTGGCGGCCGCCCAGGCGAACGCCGCTGCGGATCAGAATGGATTTGAAGCGAGCCAGATGCAGGGCTCGCTGCATGGCACGCCCGGACTCTGGAATATGCAGTTCGGAGAAACACTGGCGCCAGGTCAGGTGAGTGCTGGCGCCTACATACAGCGCTATTCGCGCAATCCGGGCGGCTTGGTGCTGACCGACGTGAATACCGGCTGGACGGTGGGACTGACGGATTGGCTCGAAGTGACCTTCGTGACGACACCGTATCGCCGTCTGCGGTTGACTCACCCCGAGCAGTTGACGTTTCCCTCCCGCGGCACGTTCGCCGACTTTAACCCGGTAGCGCCGTTTGCGCGCAACCCGCTACTGCATGGCTCCGGGTATTGGGGCATCGGCGCGACCATCGGCCTGCTCTCGCAGGACCGCAGCGCTCCGTTCGGTCTGGCGCTGCAGTTTGCGGAGCATATTCCCTATCAGATGAACTTTACCCAGGGGGCGCTGGTTTACGGCGTGACCACCACCGAGCCTTGGTTTGAGACAAACGTGCTGGCGGACAAGCGCCTGGGCACCGGCGGTGAGCTGGTGTTCAATGCCGGCTACCAGCACAACGGAACGGTCAATAAGGGCGGCGTGAACCTGCCGCTGCGCGACCAGTTCAATTACGGGTTTGGCGAGATTTTCCCGCTCCACAGCCGGCTGCAGGGCATCGTGGAGCTGAACGGCAGCACCTATTTCGGCGCCGGCGCTAACCCGGTCAGCACCGATACCCTCCTGGGGCAGCCCCGGCCGCTCGACCTTACCGGCGGTATCCGCTTCAATCCCATCTCCTGGATGGGCATCAACGCGGGCTATCGCTTTGCCGGCAATTCACCCACGACGAATGCCAGCGGCTTCGTGTTTGGGTTGAGTTTTGGTCCGCCGGTCAGCCATCCGGCGCCGCCGCCACCGCCGCCCACGCTGGCCTGCCAGGTCAGCCAGAGCCCGGTGCAACCGGGTACGGCGGTGCAGATTTCGTCAACCGTAACGCCGGAGGGCGAGGCCTTTACCTACACCTGGACGACCTCGGGCGGACAGATTACGCCCTCGGGCAACTCGGCCACATTGAACACCACAGGCTTGGCGCCGGGCATGTACACCATTACCGGCACCGTGAATAACGCCACCGGCCAGAGCGCGTCCTGCCATACAGAGGTTGAAGTGCGCGAGCCGCCGCAGAATCCGCCGACTGCGTCCTGCTCGGTCTCGCCGGAATCGGTGCTCCCGGGCGCAACCCTGACCTTCACCGGTACGGCCTCGAGTCCGGACAACCGGCCGCTGCGCTATCAGTGGGCGGTGGAACCGGCCAGCGCGGGGCATCTCGACAGTACGACACAGGCCACGGCCCACCTCGACACCACCGGCGCGACGCCGGGTGGCGTCACGGGACGGCTGTCGGTCACTGACGATCGCGGCTTGTCGGCAAGCTGCTCGGCGCAGGCGACGATTCAACAGCCGCCGCCGCCGCCGCAGGCTTCGCTTGCCGCGACGCTGGAATTCAAACCCAACAGCTCACGCGTCAACAACGTCTCCAAGGCAGCGCTGGATGACGTGGCGCTGCGGCTGCAGCAGGATGCCAGCGCCAAGGCGGTCATCGTCGGCTACGCGACCTCGACCGAAGTGGCGCGCCGGCGGCCGCTTTCAGCGGCAGCCACCCTGCGGCTGGCCGAAGAGCGCGCGGTGCATGCCGAGCAGTATCTGGTCAACCAGAAGGGCATTGCCAGCGACCGCATCGAAGTCCGCCATGCCGACGGCCCGCACAAGGCCGAGGCGTGGATTGTCCCGCAGGGCGCCACCTACAATGGCCCCGGCGTGGCCTTCGACGCCAGCACCATTCGGCGCTGACGCTGCGGCTCACACAACCGGGTAGTACCCCAACGGCGGCCGCGAGGCCGCCGTTGGATTCTGCGGTAAGGCATTTTCCAGGGAGCAGGATGCGCTCCGGTTTTCTACAATGACAGCAGTCATGCGTTGGCTTCGGATCACGATCGCCCTGGCGGGCTTGCTGGCCGCGCCGCTGGCGTGGGGCCAGGTTCCACCGGATCAGGCCACGCCACCGGGCGGCACCGTACGCGTGCTCGCCGCCGACCCCGTGCAGCCGCAGACGGTGCTGCTGGGCACGGCGACCGGCGCCGTGTTTCGCTCGACCGACGCCGGCCGCAACTGGCGCTTTCTCAGCCACATTGGCCGGCATGAAGATTGGGTCGTCTCCGGCCTGGTGGCCGATCGCGCCCGCCCCGGCCGCTGGTATGCGTCGCTGTGGAGCTGGACGGCGCGCAACGGCGGGGTCTTTGACTCCCAGGACGGCGGCGCGACGTGGCAGGCGCTCTGGCTGGGACACGCTGTGCGCGCGATCGCGCTCGCGCCTTCGAATGACCACATTCTGGTCGCGGCCGCGCTGGACGGAGTGTTCCGCAGCGAGGATGCCGGCGTGCAGTGGCAGCGGATTTCTCCCGCCCACAACCGCGAGCTGGAAAACGTCGAATCCGTCGCCATTGATCCGCTGCATCCGCAGGACATTTACGTGGGCACCTGGCATCTGCCCTGGAAGACCATCGACGGCGGCCGCGACTGGTGGCAAATGCGCCAGGGAGTGATCGACGACTCCGACGTGTTCTCCATCGCCGTGGATCGCGCTCAACCCACTACCATCTACCTCAGCGCTTGTTCCGGCATTTACCGCAGCGACGATCGCGGCAATCAGTTCCGCAAGATTCAGGGCATCCCCTACTCGGCGCGGCGCACCCCCGCGCTGGTGCAGGATCCGGAGCATCCGGACACCATTTATGCCGGCACGACGCAGGGTTTGTGGGTAAGCGAGGATAAGGGCGCCACCTGGAAACGCATCACGTCGCCGCAGTTGAGCATTAATTCCGTTCTGGCGCTGCCCCACCGTCTGCTGCTGGGCACCAACTTTGCCGGCGTGATCGCCAGTACCGATGGCGGCGAGAGTTTTCATCCCTCCAACCAGGGCTTTTCCAGCCGCCATGTGGCCGCAGTTGCCAACTCGCCGGACGGACGCTACCTCTCGGTTACCGGTGACCAGGCCTGGGGCGGGGTTTTCCTGCAGCGTCCGGAGGGTAGCTGGGAGCAGCTTCCCGCGCTGCCGCGGCGCGCGCAAGCCGTGGGTTTGCACTGGTCGGCTGCGGGCCTGGCGGCCGCGACCGCAGCCGGCATGGCGCTGCTGCCGCCCGGCGGCAAGCGCTGGCTGCAGGCGCCCGGCATGCCCGTCAGTCCGCTGTATGCGCTCGCCAGCGACCGGTCCGGCTCAGCCAATCTCTGGGCAGCCGGCCAGCTCGGGCTTTATCACAGCAGCGATGGCGGCCGGCACTGGGCGCTGCAGCGCAATGCCCCAGCGCCACTGTATCGCGTGCTCGCCTACCGGGATGACCACGGCCAGCAGTGGCTCTGGGTGGCCGGCGATGGCTACGTGGTGCGCAGCCGGGATGGCGGACGCCACTTCCTGGCCGGCCGCCTGTCGCTCGACGGCGCCGAGCGCGCCCGCATCAATCAGCTCGCCCTGGCGCCGAACGCGGGGGCCGGGCTGGGGCTCCCGGAGACCCCAGCCCGGCCGAGCGTCAAGCAGGTGGCGTGGCGCAGCCACGCCTGGTCCCGCGCCAAGCAATCGAGCGCGGCGGGGGCCGTCCTGCTGGCGGCTACCACCGCGGGGCTGTATACCTCAGACGATTTCGGCGCCACCTGGACGCGCAGCGGCCATGGCCTGCCTGCGGAGAATATCACCTCGGTCTACATCGAGCCGGACGGCATCTATGCCTTCGCCGGCACGGTGGGCGCGACCTTCCGCTCCCAGGACGGCGGCGCGCACTGGCAGAACGTGCACTTGGCGCCCGCGGTGGAGGCCGAAGCCCGGCTGGCGCCGGTGCTGCCGCTGCCGCCGGCCAGGGTGGCAGCCCGTGCGGGTGCGGGCCAGCCCGATTTGAATCCCTGAGGTTCGCTTTCGGAATTCCAGTTCCCATTTTGGTGCGCCCGCGTGCCGAAATGAATCCGTCCGGCGCGCAGTCCGACCTGGGAAGTTACTGACATCATTGGCTTTAGGCGCGTGCCCGATTCCGGCCGGGTTTGGCAGAGTGCCTGCATAAGAGCACGCGGAAGGAGCGCCACCGTGCCATCACCCGTCGCCGTCGTCCCTCACGTTCTCGTCGCGGACAGTCAGGAAGTCATTCGCGAAATTTGCCTCAGCGTCATTGCCCAGCTCGGGTACCGGGCTACCGGGGTCGCCAGCGGAGCCGAGGTCCTGCGCTGTCTGGAAACCGATCCGCCCAACGTACTGGTGTGCGAAGTGCAGTTGCCGGACATGAATGGCGTCGAGCTCTTGCAGCGCGTGCGCCAGAGCTGGCCGGGCGTGCCAGTGCTGCTGACCACCGCCTATGCCACCGTCGGCATGGCGGTGGAGGCGATGAAACTAGGCGCGTCGGATTATCTGGCCAAGCCCTTCGAGGTGGAGGAGCTGCGCTTGTTGCTGCAGAACTGCGTGCGGCAGGCGCTGGTGGACCGGGAGGCGCGGGGGCAGCGGCTGGCGGCGCGCGGGCCCTATGCGGCCGGCAGCCTGATCGGCGCCTCCGCGGCCATGCAGCGGGTCTTCCGGCTCATCGGCAAAGTCGCCCAGAGCCGCTATTCGGTGCTGATTCTGGGGGAGAGCGGCACCGGCAAGGAAGTGGTCGCGCGGGCGCTGCACTATACCGGGCCGGAGCGCGACCGGCCGTTCCTGCCGGTCGACTGCGGCGCGCTGGTGCCGTCGCTGATGGAGAGCGAGTTGTTCGGCCACGTCAAGGGCGCCTTCACTGGCGCCAACCAGAATCACCAGGGCCTGCTCGACGTCGCCCAGGGGGGGACGGTGTTTCTCGATGAAATCGGGGAGCTGCCGCTGGAAATGCAGGTGAAGCTGCTGCGGGCGCTGCAGGAGCGAGAAATTCGCCCGGTCGGGGGCACCCGCCGGATCAAAATCGATGTCCGCATCATCGCCGCCACCAACCGCGACTTGAAGACCGCGGTGGCTAACGGCACCTTCCGCAAGGATCTGTTCTTCCGCCTGAACGTGGTCAGTATCAAGCTGCCGGCGTTACGCGAACGCGCCATGGATATCCCCATGCTGGTGGATCATTTCCTGGAGCGCGCCACGCCGCCAGGCTCGATGCCGAAGGTCTTCAGCGAAGAAGCCGTGCAGCGGCTGCTGCGCTACGAATGGCCGGGCAACGTGCGCGAGCTGGAAAACTGCGTCGAGGCGACGCTGGCGCTGGCGGCAGGCAACCGCCTGGAAGTGGCGGATTTGCCCAGTTACTTGCAGCAAATCCGGCCGCTGAGCGCGACCGCGCATGCTTCGCCTTCGCCCATCCGGCCGATCGCGGAGATGGAGCGGGAGGCGATCTTCGAGGCACTGGCGCATGTAAAGGGCGACAAACTGCAGGCGGCGCGCCTGCTGGGCATCGGCAAGACGACCTTATATCGCAAATTGAAGGAATACGCCTTTAGCGCGGCCGAGGTCAGCAGCAGCGTGAGCCGTGTGGGAGGTGTGCAGTGAGAACGGCGCTTTTGCTGTTCACCCGCGATGCCAATCTGGAGTTGCGCGTGCGCCGGGCCTTGCCGGTGATGCGTGGCCATGAGATCGCACTTACGGCGGCCGGCTCCTGGGGCGGAGCAGCCGTGCGGCCCCCGGCGCCCGGCTGGCTGCTGGCGTTGGTGGACGTGCGGGCGGCGGGGCAAGCCGGAACGCCGCCTCCGTTCACGCAGGGCGGCACCAACCGCCCGCTGCCGCTGCTCTGGCTAGGCGAAGCGCCGCTGCTCACCGCCGGGCTGCCCGCGCCGGAGGATCTTCCCGGTCCGGTCATCGACTTTCTGGACCGCAACCTGCCGGTTTCCAAGCTGGCGTTCATCCTGCAGCAACATCTCACCGCCGCCTATTTGCGCTTCCGCCATCTGCCGCGGGAGATTCAGTCGTCCCCCGGTGAGGTCCACGTGGCCCTCAACAACGCCCTGACGGGCATCCTCGGCAATGCGGAGCTGGCGGCGGAGCTGGCGCGGGCGCCCGCCCGGCGCGTGCCACCGCCCCTGACGGAGCGCCTGGAATGTATTGTGGAGCTGGCCACCCGCATGCGCGCGCTGATGAACGCCACCGACTGGGGCGACCACGAAGCCCTGCCCGTGTCGGGCTCATAATGAGCAGGTGTTGCTCCCGGACGTGGCGCGCGACTGCTTCCAGCAAGCGCTTGCGGCGCTCGACCCGCAAATGCTGCTGCGTGCGTTCCTGCGCACTCACCCTCGGCTCAGCGCTCAACGCGATATTGTAATTGCCCTCGGCAAGGCGGCCGCTCCCATGCTCGCCGGCTGGCTCGAAGGTGCGCCCGAACCGGACGAAGCCGTGCTCGTTCGTCCCGCTGGGACGCCACCGCTGGAGGCTGCGCCGGCGCGGCTGCGCGAGTTCCTCGCCGGCCATCCTGATCCCAACGAGGTCAGCTTGCAGGCCGGGGCAGCCCTGCTGGAGGCCGCCAGCCGCTGTGCGGCAGACCCGGCCAACTACCGCCTGGTCGCGCTCATCTCCGGCGGGGGTTCCGCGCTGGCCGAAGTGCCGCTCGCCGGCGGACTCGATCACCTGCGCGAGATCAACCGGCTGCTGGTGGCGAGCGGCGCACCCATTAGGGCGATCAATTGCATCCGCAAGCACCGCTCCGCCCTCAAAGGCGGGCGGCTGGCCGCGGCGGCTGGGGGTGCGTGCCAGATCAGCCTGGTCCTGTCCGATGTTCCGCATGACGCCTGGGCCGACGTGGCTTCGGGCCCGACCTGCCCCGATGGGACCACCCAGGCCGACTATGAGGCCGCGTGGCGGCGCTGGCTGCCCGGGGAACCCGAGCTGCACCCAGAAACGCCCAAGCCCGGCGATGCAGCGTTTGCGCAGGCCGAGTGGCACTGCCTGGCCGACAATTACGACGCCTGCAAGGCCCTCGCCGCGGCCGCGCGTGCCGCCGGCTTCGATCCAGTAGCCGTGGACCACGGGGCCGATGAGATGGAGGAAGCCGAGGCGGCCGGGTATCTCCTCGGGCGCTGGCGCGCGTTGCAGGCGGCGCAACCGCGCGCCTGCCTGATCGCGGGCGGGGAAGTGCGCGTCCGCCTCCCGGGCGATCACGGCCGCGGCGGCCGCAACCAGCAACTGGCGCTGCGTATCGCGCTGGCGCTTGAGGGTCAGCCCGGCTGCTTTCTGTCCGCCGGCACGGATGGTGTCGATGGCTCCAGCGACGCCGCCGGCGGCTGCGCCGATGGCACAACCGCGGCCCGCATCCGCGCTGCCGGCCTCGATCCCATCGCGCACCTGCGCCGTCACGATGCCCACCCGGCGCTGGCTGCCGCCGGCGCGCTCATCCATACCGGCCCGACCGGCAACAATTTACGTGACCTGCGCCTCTTCCTTCCGGCGTAGCTTAGACTGGCGGCATGCGGCTCGCTAAGGACGTGCAGTTCGGCTGGCGCTGGTTGCGGCGTTCGCCTGCCTTCACCGCCGTCGCGGTCCTCACCATGGCGCTCGGTATCGGCGCCAATACCGCCGTGTTCAGCGTGGTGAACGCTGCGCTGCTGACGCCGCTGCCCTACACGCATCCGGGCCAGTTGGTGTCGCTGGGGTCGACGCAGCAAACGCCGGGCATTTTTCCGGTGTCCGGCCCGGATTTCCGCGACTGGCAGCGCCAGGCAAAATCGTTCCGTGGCATGAGCCTGTACGAATCTCCGGTGCTGGCCAGCCTGCTCGGGCGGGGCGCGCCGCAAGAGCTCCAAGCCGGCCATGCCGAGCGAAATTTCTTTGAGGTGCTCGGCGTCACGCCGGTGCTGGGCCACACCTTTCGGCCCGGTTCGCGCCAGGCAGTTGCACTGCTGAGCTACGGGTTCTGGCAGAGTGAGTTCGGCGGCAGTCCCAACGTCGTTGGCCGCAGCCTCGCGATCAACGGAGCGCAATACACTGTCATTGGCGTGTTGCCGGCCAGCTTCCGCTGGCAGTCGCGGCTGCAGGTCTGGGTTCCATTGAACCTGGAGGCGGCGATGCTGGGCCGTCGCGGCTGGTACTCGTTTCACGCCATCGCCCGCTTACAGCCGGGTGTCACGCTCGCACAAGGCCAAGCGGAGCTGAGCGCGCTGGCCGCGCATCTGGCGCGGGAGTATCCCGTCACCAATCATGGCATCGGCATTCGAGTGCTCGCGCTGCGGCACGATTTTCTCGGTGCGGGCGAGCGCGCCGCGCTGCTCACGCTGCTGGCGGTGGTCGGTCTGGTGCTGCTGATCGCCTGCGCCAATCTGGCGAGCATGCTGCTGGCGCGCGGCCTGCGTCGGCGAAAGGAAATCGCGGTGCGGCTGACGCTGGGCGCCCGGCGCGGCCAGATTGCCGCGCAGTTGCTGACCGAAGCGGTGCTACTCGCTGTGCTGGGTGGCATCGTGGGCACCGCCCTCGCCTGGATCGCGTTGCGCAGCGTGCTCGCACTGCCGGCGTTGGCCATGACGCAGCGGCAACCCGTACACATGAGCCTCGCGGTGTTGGCGTTTACCGCGATCGCGGCGCTCGTCAGCGGCATCCTCTTTGGCCTCGTGCCCGCCTGGCAGCTTACGCGCGCCGGCATGCAAAGTGAACTTGCGGGCGCGGCGTCGGCCGCGGGCGGGCGCGGACGGCTGAGTCATAGCCTGATCGTCGCTGAGGTGGCGCTGTCGATGGTGCTGCTGGTGCTGGCGGGCATGTTCCTGCAGAGCTTCGCGCGCATGCGTTCCCGCTCGTTGGGCATCAACCCGAGCCACTTGCTCACCATGCAGTTGGCCTTCAGCGGATTTCATGGCGTCAACGGGATCGATACCTTTGGCCGGCAATTCCTGCAGCGTTTGCAGGCCCGGCCGGGCATCGAGGCCGCGAGCTTTGCCAGTGAGCTGCCGCTTGAAGGCGGCCGCAACAACGGCTGGCCGGTGCTGGCGAACCACGCCGGGCCGGTGCATGTGCTGGTCGAGGGCGACCGCGTTTCGCCTGGCTTCTTCCGCACCATGCAGATGCCGCTGCTTGCCGGATCGCTCTACACGCCCGCGCAACTGCAGGCCTGGAGGCAAGCGGCGCCGCGGTACTGGTCGCAACACGGAACGGCGGCGGGTTTGGCGCTCGACCGCTTCCACCTCTCGCTGGTGGTCAATCAGGCCTTCGCGCAAACGCTGTTTCCCGGTCAGAACCCCATTGGTCAGCGCTTCCGCGACGATCAATACAGTCCCTGGGTGAGCATCCAAGGTGTGGTCGGCAACATGCCCGTCCTCGGCGCGCGCGAAACCAAACCCATGCCGGAAGTCTTCTTCCCCGTGCTCTCCCTGCCTTATCTGCTGGTGCGCAGCCGCCTGGCGCCGGCGGCCGTCGTGGCCGAGGTTCGCGGCGTGCTGGCGCAGATGCAAGCGCCGCTGCCAGTCTTCCACGTGCGCACCATGGCCGCGATTGCCGGCCAGGCGAGCGGCGGCGCTGCGCTGCAGAGCGGTCTGATGGCGGCGTTCGCCGCGCTGGCGCTGCTGTTGGCGGCGGCGGGAATTTATGGCGTGATGGCGTACCTGGTCGCCGGCCGCCGGCAGGAAATCGGCGTCCGCATGGCGCTCGGCGCTGATGGCGGCGCGGTCGCGGCACTGGTGCTGGGCGGCTGCCTGCGTCTGGCGATTGCCGGCGTAGCGATTGGCGCTGTGGCCGCGGTGCTGGCGCAGCATTGGGTCCGCAGCCAGCTTTATCAAGTGCCGGGTGTCAGCGTTGGCCTGATGGTTCTGGCCGCGGCGGTGCTCATCGCGGCGAGCCTGCTGGCCAGCTATGTGCCCGCACGCCGCGCCGCTGGCACCGACCCGGCGCAAGTGCTGCGTGCACACTAACGCTCAGCCCACCAGGTGGCCGAGCTTCTCGCGCTTGACCTCGAGGTACTGGCGCGCCTGGGCGGAGAGCGCATCCGGCTCGCAGGGCACGCGCTCGACAACCGTGATGCCGGCATCCTCAAGCGCCCGGACTTTGTCGGGGTTATTCGACAGCAGGCGCACGTGCGTGAGGCCCAGATGCCGCAGAATCGCCGCCGGCAGGGTGTAATCGCGCGCGTCGGCGGCGAAGCCCAGCCGTTCGTTGGCCTCGACGGTATCGGCGCCGGCATCCTGCAGCGCGTAGGCGCGCAGCTTGTTGATGAGCCCAATGCCGCGGCCTTCCTTGTCTTCGTAAATCAGCACGCCATTGCCTTCGCTCGCGATCGCCGCCAGCGCCAGCTCCAACTGCTGCCGGCAGTCGCAGCGCAGCGAGGCGAAGACGTCGCCGGTCAGGCATTGGGAGTGAATGCGCACCAGCGGCACCGCCGCCGGCTTCTCCGCCAGCCGCAGCGCCACCGCGCTTTCTGCGCCCAGCTCGAAACCCAGAATGCGGAAATGGGCCCAGCGTGTGGGGAAATCGGCTTCGGCGGCAAGCTGGAGGGCGTCAGGCAACACAGTTCTGCTTTAATTATAGGGAACTCGCCCGCGCCGGGACATGGATCGTCTCCTCTTCATCACGCTGCTGCTGAATCTGGCGGTGATTGCCGCAATCGCCGCCGTGCTGGTGCGCTCGGTCGCCTTCCAGCGCTGCCTCTACGCCGAACACCGGCGCTGGCGCGAGCGCCTGGCCTTCACGCTCTTCGTTGCCCTGCCGCTGATGGGCGGGGTCTGGATCCGGCTCGCGGTGCCATCCTTCCACGCCGCCGATGTCAGCCTCGCGGGCGCGCTGTTGCTGGGCCTGATGGGCGGCTACCGTGCCGGGCTGTTGGGCGGCGCCATCATCGCCTTCCCCGCCGCCGTGGTCGGCCATGAATGGCTGACGCTGCCGTTGCTGCTGCTGGCGGGCTGGGTCGGCGGCCTGCTGCGCCACGCCGCGCCCAACCTGGAGGAAGTTTGGGCGTTTTCGCCGTTTATCGATCTGGAGCTCTGGCGCTGGCTGCGCAATCGCCTCAACCGTCCCTTCCGCGACTGGCAGGCGCTGGTGTTCGCGCTGGTCATCGCCTGCACGCTGCTCGAACTGGAACTGCAGCGCCTGGCGCCGGACGCCTTGTTCGCGCCTCAGCCCGGCAATTTCTGGACCGTGGTCGCGGTGGTGGTGACCAATATTCTGGCGCTTGCCATCCCCATCAAGATCTGGGCCAATACCCGCATGGAACGCAAATTCCAGGCGCAGCAGCGCTTGCTGGTGCAGGCGCGCCTCGATGCCCTCACCAGCCAGATCAATCCGCACTTCCTGTTCAACACGCTGAACTCGGTAGCCTCGCTGGTGCGTTTCGATCCCGACACGGCGCGCGTGCTCATCGTCAAGCTGTCCAACATTTTGCGCCGCATGTTGCGCAAGCATGAGAGCTTTCTGCCGCTGCGCGACGAAGTCGCCTTCATGGACGATTACCTCGACATTGAAATCGTGCGCTTCGGCCCGGAGAAGCTGCGCTTTGAAAAAGTTATCGAGCCGGATATGCTCGACCGCCTGGTTCCGAGCATGCTGCTGCAGCCGGTCGTCGAAAACTCCATCCGCCACGGTCTCGCGCCCAAAGTCGAGGGTGGCTGGGTGCGCCTGCGGGCGCGCCAGGGCTGGCGTCATCAGCACGAGGTGCTGGAACTCGAGGTGGAGGACAACGGCGTCGGTCTGCAAACGGGCCCGCCGGTGGCTACCTCCGAACCGGGCCACGGCATCGGTCTCGCCAACGTCCGCGAGCGCCTGCGGGTGCTTTACGGCGACACCGCGCAAATGGAAATTCGCAGCCGCCCGGAGGAAGGCACGCTGGTGCGTTTCGTCCTGCCGCGGGTAGAACTCGGGGCGCCGGATATCCTCAGCGATACCCAGCCGCCCGCCGGTGTTTCCGCGCCGCTGGCCCCCGGCCCCTGACCGCTGGCCCCTGCTCTTACGCCTTCGGTCCCGCCGCCGTGATCTCGGCCGGCACACCCTCAAACTGCTTGAAGTTTTCACGGAACAGTTCTGCCAGGTGCCGGGCGGCCTTGTCGTAGGCGGCGCCGTCTTTCCAGGTGTTGCGCGGATTCAGCACCGAGGCCGGTACGCCGGGCACGGCGTCTGGAATCGGCAGGCCGAAGACCGGATCGGCGGTATAGCTGGCGTTGTCCAGTTTACCGGCGAGCGCGGCGCGCACCATGGTGCGGGTGTGGTCGAGCGACATGCGTTTGCCGGTGCCGTAGGCGCCGCCGGTCCAACCGGTGTTGATGAGCCAGCACTGTGCCTTGTGCTGCCGTACGCGCTCGCCCAGCATGGTGGCGTAGGTGCGCGGAGGCAGCGGCAGGAACGGTTCGGCAAAACAGGTGCTGAAGGTCGCCTTGGGCTCGGTGACGCCGGCTTCGGTGCCGGCCAGCTTGGCGGTGTAACCCGACAGGAAATGGTACATCGCCTGCGGCACCGTCAGCCGCGCGATCGGCGGCAGGACGCCGAAGGCATCGGCCGTCAGCAGGACCACGTTTTTCGGATGCGGCCCGCGCGAGCTCAGAATCGCGTTGTCAATGTACTCAATCGGATACGCCGCGCGCGTGTTTTCCGTCAGCGACTGGTCGTCGAAATCGGGAATGCGCGTCGCCGGGTTGAGCACCACGTTTTCCAGCACGGTGCCGAAGCGGATGGCGTTCCAAATCTGCGGTTCGCCTTTCTCCGACAGGTGAATGCACTTGGCGTAGCAGCCGCCCTCGAAGTTGAACACGCCGTTCGAACCCCAGCCGTGCTCGTCGTCGCCAATCAGGCGCCGTTCCGGATCGGCCGACAGCGTGGTCTTGCCCGTGCCCGACAGACCAAAGAAGACGGCGGCATCGCCCTCGGGTCCGACGTTGGCCGAGCAGTGCATCCCCAGCACGCCGCGCTGCGGCAGCAGGAAATTCAGCACCGAAAAGATCGACTTCTTCATCTCGCCGGCGTAGTAGGTGCCGCCGATCAGAATCAGCCGCCGGGTGAAGTTCACCAGAATGTAGGTGCCGGTTTTGGTGCCATCTTCCGAGGGCACGGCGCTGCAGCCGGGCATGGAGACGATGGTGAAATCCGGGCTGAACGACTTGCGCTCCTCCGCCGACGGCCGCAGGAACAGATTGTGGACGAACAGATTGTGCCAGGCCAGCTCGTTGACCACGCGCACCCGCAGCCGGTAGGCCGGATCGCCGCCGCCATACAGATCCTGCACGAAGACTTCGCGGCCTTTGACGTAGCCGGCCATGCGCCGGCGCACCTTCTCGAACGACTCCTCGCTGATGGGCTGGTTCACCGAACCCCAGGCGACCTTATCTTTCGTCAGGTCGTCTTTCACGATGAAGCGGTTGGGAGGTGTGCGGCCGGTGAACTTGCCGGTCCTGGCCGTGACTGCGCCGCGGGCGCTGAGCTGCGACTCCTTGCGGATGAGGCTGTGTTCAATGAGAGCGGCGGGCGCGAGATTGGCGATCGGGCGGGCGTCGTCGAGTTCCGGAAAGCCGGGAACGGTTTCAACGGGTGCAGTGGCCATGAGGCAGCATATCCTTTCTTCTCAGAATATTTTATAACCAAACGTCCCGCCGGCGTGAACCTATCGCGCCGCGACGCTATTTTACGCGTTCCAGGTACTCGCCCTCGGTGGTGCCGACGCGGATCTTCTCACCGGTTTCAATGAACGGGGGCACTTGGACCACCAGGCCGGTCTCCAGAGTTGCCGCTTTGGTCACATTGCTTACCGTGGCGCCCTTGAGTCCTGGCTCGGTCTCGGTCACCTCCATGTCCACCGTCTGTGGCAGCGACACCGACACCGGTTTGCCTTCGTAGAACTCGACGCTGATCTTCAGATTCGGAATCAGGTAGTTCACCGCGTCGCCCAGGGTGTCGCGGTTGAGATGCGTCTGTTCGTAATTCTCGGTGTTCATGAAATAGAACGCATCACCGTCGTTGTAGAGGTACTCCATTTCCATTTCATCCAGCGTGGCGCGCTCGACCTTGTCGTCGGACCGGAAGCGGTGCTCGATCAGCCCGCCAGTGCGCAGATTGCGGATCTTCGCTTGCACGAAGGCGCGCAGGTTGCCGGGCGTGCGGTGGGTAATGCTGAAAACGGAATGCAGTTCGCCGTTGTGGATGATCACCATCCCCGGCCGCATCTGGTTGGCGGAAAAAGCCATGAAAACGCTCCTGAATAGGGCTATCAGCGTTCAGCTATCAGCGTTCAGCTTGGGGCGCGGAGACCGGACGGTTCCGCTGAGAACTGGCAACTGGCAACCGAACCCCTATTATGCCAGCCCCGGCGCGGCTTCCGCCAGCCTATTGACTGGCGGGTACTGTGCTAATTTGCCGGGACGCTGCCAAAGCCGCGACCGGGCGGGACGCCGGTTCATCCATTGGGCGGGGGTGATTCTTGTTCCGCCACATCTTCATCCCATTCGTCGCTTGGATAGCCCTTGGCGTCCTCTGTCCGGCTAGCATGCCAGAATCTCGGGTCAATACTACCGTCGTACCGGAGTTTCATCCGGTAGACAACCGTATACCTAATTTTCTGTCCCGGATTGAAGACATCATCGTAATCGGCGGAAACAATCGCGTTCTTTGGCACGCCGCTGCTGCTCCTAAACACGGAGATTTCGGATGGCGAGATGTCGTAGTCAATCTCAAACTCTATATGTTGCATCGGCGGTATGGCGCAAGCCGCTTGGTCGCGCGTTATCGTCATCGGATTGATCCTGGCCGATATTGTGTGAAAACTCATGAGCGCATCAGTCCGATTGCAGACACGGAATTGGATTCTGACCGTCGCTGCCACGTTCCCCCGAGGCGGTCGGTTAAGCACTATCGCGTTCCAGCCCTCCACGGAGAACCATTGTTGTGCCATAGCGGCCTGCGCTCTAGCTGCGAGCAGCGCAGCGTCGGCATTCCCCTTTGCGGCCTCTGCGGCAATTCGCAAATGAGTAGTCTGCCGCCGCATGCTCAAACCCTGTCGCTTGATCGCTTCCAGGGTGCTGGCGGCTTCGGTTCTCGCGTTAGCGGCGTCGCTCCTAGCATCAGCAGCTTGCCCTTCCATGATGTTGGCTTGACGCTTGATGGCCCGCAGCATCCGCCAAGCGATTATGGTGTAGGCGATTGTGACCCACACGATCATCCATGCTGGCTGGAAATACCATGGCCAAGTATCGTAGTTGGGCTCACGCTTCTGTGCGGCGGTGTCTGGTTGGCTGGTTGGTGCGGTGACGCTTGGGTTGACAACCGCCGTATGGGATGGCGCTGGCTTGGCCTGTTCGGTGGCTACTTTATCGCCTGTGCTGGCGCTGGGCTTCTGGGCGGCGGCTGGTCCCTGCCAAAGCCACGATACGAGCAACACGCCGGTAGCCAGCAACCTCATATCGGGAAAAGTGTACTACACAAACCATTGACTTCGCCTGATTGTTGTAATACGTTTATTGCTAGGGATTGCGCTATGGCAAACGTCCTCAGCACTGACAAGCAAAACGTCATCATCGGCGCGTTGGCGGAAGGTTCCAGCATTCGCGCCATTGAGCGCATGACTGGCGTGCATCGGGATACGATCATGCGACTAGGCGTGCGGGTCGGTCAGGGCTGCGCGGCGCTGATGGATGCCAAGATGCGTAACCTGAACTGCCGTCATCTCCAATTCGATGAGATTTGGGGATTCGTCGGCAAGAAGGCAAAGAACGTGGTCGCTGGCGATAGCCCGGAGGTTGGCGACGTCTGGACGCTCTGCGCGATTGACTCCGATACCAAGCTAGTTCCGGCGTTCAAGGCGGGCAAGCGGGATTCGGACACGGCAGATGCCTTCTGCGCTGACGTTGCCGCCCGGATGCGCAACCGCGTCCAGATTTCTAGCGGTGCTCTCCGCGCCTACGTAGAGGCCATCGAACACGCCTTTGGAGCCAATGCCGACTTCGCGCAGATCGTAAAGAGCTACGTGAACAGCGATGAGCGTAACGCAGACCGCCGCTACAGTCCCGCCGAGTTCGCCATCGTCGAAAAGAAGGCGGTCATGGGTAGCCCGAACATGGCGGAGGCGTCTACCAGCTATATCGAGCGGCAAAACCTCACCATGCGCCAGCACATGCGGCGGTTGACCCGTCTGACGCTTGGATTCAGCAAGAAGCTTGAGAACTTTGAGGCGGCGGTGGCCCTGCACTTCGCCTATTACAACTTCGTGAAGCGCCATTCCACGATCCGCGCCACGCCAGCGATGGCGGCGGGGATCGAACGGGACTTCTGGTCTGTTCCACAATTGATCGAGGCTTCCATATGACCACGCAGATTAAACGTTACGTTCAGCTTGCCGACGTTAAGGGCATTCGTTTCGCGTGCAAAAACTGCAAGAGCGAACTATTCCTCCCGCTGCAGCGTTCTACCGCACAGGACCAGCCAGCCGATTCGTGCCCTAATTGCTCTCGGCCATGGATGGTCGTAAACGGAAAACAAAGAACAAAATCTCTTGATGAATTGGTTCGCTCTCTGTGGGAGTTGTCGGAGTGGCCCGGTGAGTGCGAGGTCACACTAGAGGTTTCCGGGGAATAACTCAGGAGGAACGCAATGCAGAAAAATACTCTACATGCTCTGTGTCTAACGATTGGCGCTTTCGCCCTTGTCGGTGCCGCTAGTTTCCGCAGTGTTCCAGCCCAAGGTCGATCCGATACACCAACCGTCGGAATCGGCACGGTACAACTCCGCATCGGCATGGCCGCCGACACCGCGATTGCTGCGCTAGCGAAGGCTGGCTATAGGGTAGTCGGTGGAAATTGCGATCCCGGTCCGTGCGAAGTATGGGATGGAGGCGCTGGCGATGATTCAGCGTCCATCATCGCCAGCATCCAGATGAAGGATGGCCGGGTGTTCGTAATCAATCAACCTTGGTTCGATGAGGTAGGGCGGATTCCGAAGGGAATGCAGGACCAGCCGAGCGAGGCCGTTCAGGCCATCATCAACGCGGCAAACGCTATCACTAGCAACGCCAGCGCGACCTGCACGGTATGGCACTACAACGGGGCATCGCCTGAAATGAATACCCGCGACCTTTACATTACCTGCCCGCGAGGGACGATCGACATTACCGAAGCGACCGCTAACTACGGTCACCACGTGACCACGGTAAGCGTGAACCAAGTATTCCCGAATGTATACCCGCGCGGCGCAAAATGATGGACCACAGCCATATAGCCGAGCTACAGCAAGCCATCCACCGCCTGCATGGAGCGGAAGCCCGCTACCTGAAGAGCGTGGCCGTGCGTGAGGAGCACGCGGGGCGCGTAGTGTGGGATGGGGTTGTCGAGGTATTCGAGCTAATCGGCCATCCCCAAGCCAATATTGCCTACGCATGGAGCCACGCCACGGACGATCCGGCGCATCCCAAGCGCCATGTAGCCGTACTCCACGTACCTCCGGTTACGTCCCCCGAAACCGCCGTACGAGTGGCCATCATTCAGGAGTTCAGGAATGCCTTCAGTGGCCAAGCCGAAGCGTAGGGGGCCAGGACGGCCCAAGTTGCCAGCAGGCGAAGCCAGGGGGCGATTGGTTCCCGTTCGCCTCAGCCCGCCAGAGTTACAGGCGTTTGCTCGGGCCGCTAGAGACGCCAAACTGACGCTCTCCGCGTGGATTCGTGCCCGGTTAAACGAGGCGGTGCAGGCGTGACGTAGGATTTCAAATTAGGACACTACCGACTGGCGCGGGTACGGCCGGGGCCCCTGAACAGCCCCAACCCGGCCCCGCTGCCGTTTTACGCTCCGAGTGACCGCTGGCGCACAATCTCGAACAGCGCGATGCCGGCGGCGACGCTGGCGTTGAGCGACGCGACGCCGGCAGCCAGGGGAATGCGCAGCCGGGCATCGCAGAGCTTGCGGGTGAGCGAGTGCAGGCCGCGCTCTTCGGCGCCGACCACCAGCACCGTCGGCGGGCGGAAATCGTGCTGCCACAGGCTGACCGCAGCCTCGCCTTCCAGGCCGACCACCCAGTACCCGGCGGCCTTGCACGCCTCCAGCGCGCGCGCCAGGTTGGTGACTTGCGCCACGCGCACATGCTCGAGCGCGCCGGCGGAAACGCGTTCGACCGCGGCGGTCAGGCCCGCCGAGCGCCGCTCCGGCAGCAGCACGCCGTCCACACCCGCGCCGCAGGCAGTGCGCAGAATGGCGCCCAGATTGTGCGGGTCCTCAATGCCGTCGCAGGCCAACAGCAGCTTCTGCGGCGCGTCCGCCAGCAAATCTTCCAGCGCCAGCGTGGCCTTGGCTGCCGCCAGCGCCACCACCCCCTGATGCCGTTCGCCCTGCGCCAGCCGGTCGAGCGCCGCCGCCGGCTCCAGCCGCACGGGCACGCCGGCGGCGCGCGCTGCGGCGAGCAATTGCGCCAGCCGCGCATCGTGCCGCTCGCGGCTGGCGGCGATGTAGCGCAGGGGCGTGCCCGCGCGCAGCGCCTCTTCTACCGCGTGCAGGCCGGCCAGCGGGCGTTCACCGCTTACCTTCATTGGTCGTAGCGCAACAGCGAGAGCACGTCGTAGCCGGCGAGCTTGTCGCGCCCATGCAGAAACGTCAGCTCGACGATGAACGCCAGCCCCGCCACGCTGCCGCCCAATTTTTCGACGAGCTGCGTGCTGGCGACGGCGGTGCCGCCCGTAGCGATGAGGTCGTCGACGATGAGCACCCGCTGGCCGCGCGCGATCGCGTCCTGGTGGATTTCCAGCCGGTCGGTGCCGTACTCCAGGCTATATTCCACCGACGCCGTCGCCGCCGGCAGCTTGCGCGGTTTGCGGATGGGCACAAACCCCGCCCCCAGCCGGTAGGCCAGCGCCGGGCCGAAAATGAAACCGCGCGCCTCGATACCGGCGACCAGTTCGATCTTCTGGCTGGCATAATGTGCCGCGAGAATATCGATCAGCCGCGCAAACGGCTCCGCCTGCTTCAGCAAGGTAGTGATGTCATAAAACAGAATTCCCGGCTTGGGGAAGTCCGGGACTTCGCGGATATAGGCTTTCAGTTCATCGTGGGAGGGTACGGGCGCACTGGCCATAAGCGGGGTTTTCCTTTTTCAGTTCAATCCAGAATCTTGAAGCCATCGAGAGCCGCCCCTTGCGCCGGTGACAGCGGCCAATCGCTCCGGCTGACGCCGGTGACATAGGCCGCCGGTGGCCCCTGACGCAAGTAGTCTTCCAAGGCCTGCAGCGCTTTGGCGCTGCCAGCGGCATGCACTTCCACGGTCCTATCATCCCGGTTGCGCACCCACCCCCGCACCTCGAGGGCGAGCGCTTGCCGCTGGGCGAAATAGCGAAAGCCTACCCCCTGCACGCGGCCATACACTTCAAACCGGGCCGTGGCCATCCTCTACCCCTCCCTTGGCATTGTAATCTCGGTTTTCGATGCAACAACTCCGCTGGATTAAGCGCATCATAAGGCCAGCGGAGGACCCATGGGTGCATGGAAACAGGGCCTACACCAGGCGCGTTCGTTGAAACCATCGCGCATTCGCCAGCAGGCGCACCGGCATTTCCGGCTGGAGGTGCGCGCCGCCGATGACGCCGGCCGCGAAGCCCTGTGCCGCATTCTTATTCCCGACGAGATTACCGGCCCCGAGCGTACGCGCGCCGGCGAGCACCTTGTCGCGCCCGGCGAGGCCGCTGAAATCCTGGTCCGCGACCCCGGAACGAGCGGCGCCGGCGTCGTGCTCGATCCGCATGACCCCGATGCCGGCCTGCGGGAGTTGCTCCGCGTGTACGCCCCCTATCGGCTGGCCCTGGGCCGAATTTTTGCGCCGCTGCGCCGCCTGCTGGCCCGCGATTTGATCCAGGCGTTAGCCTCGCGCAACGCCGCCATTGCCGCCATCAGCGCCCTGCCCGAAGTCGTTCCCAATCCGCTCAGCCTCGTTCTGGCCCTGGGCGAGATGGGTTCCGACACGGTGCTCATTACCGCCAATCAGGTTGGCCTGGCGTTTGAGCTGGCGGCCTTGCACGATGAGCCCATAGGCTGGCGGGCACAATCCGGCCGCGTCGGCCTGGTGCTGGCCGGCGCCCTCGGATGGCGAACCCTGGCACGCGAACTCGTGGGTCTGATCCCTGCCGGCTATGGCCTGGCCGCCAAGTCCGGTATTGCCTATTCGGGTTCGCTTGCCGTCGGCGCTGCCTTGTGGCGCTATCAGGCGCCAGCGCGCGGTGCGGCGTTCCAGCCGCGCCGAAAATTCCTGCGCACCCAGCCAGCTCCGGTCGAGCGTCAAATTGCGTAAGAACAGGAGGAGGCAGTATGAACCTTCACATCACCTTGCAAGTGCCCCATTCGCCCGAACTCCATCGCATCATGGAGCGCTTTCAGCACAAGCTGGAGCCGCTGTTGCTGGTCTTTCAGCCGGAATTGGTGCAATTGCAGGGGCGGCTGGTGCGGCACACCAGCCGCGAGGGCGTTTCCTGCCGGCTCAATCTGCATCTGCCCACCGGCCAGTTGAGCAGCGAGAACACGTCCGCCAGCGCGCAAGTGGCCTTGCGTACGGCCAGTGATGATCTGGTCCGACAGTTGAACCGGCACAAACAGCGGTTGCGGGAAACCCGGCCGCGCTTCCGCATCCCGCTCCACCGCGGCAGTTACCTGGCGGCACCGAAAGCAGCAGCGGAACGGCAAGCGGATTTGGCTGCCTATTTTGGCGGCCACTACGAACATCTGCTGGCTTTCGTGAAGCGCCAGATTAACCTACGGGAGAGTTTGGGCGAGCTGCCGCGCGGCTGGCTCGATCCCGCCGAAGTATTGAATGAAGTCGTGGTGGCGGCGCTGGACGCCCGCCCGGTGGAGCAGGAGCTGCACCGCGGCCGTTGGCTCTTGCTGCTAAGTGCGGCTGCGATCCGCAGCCTGACCAAAGCCTATGGCGAAACGCGCCACGGCCAAACCCTGCTTTCACTCGAGGAAACCGCGAGCGAGCTATCGCTGGACGGGGACGATATTGCGGAGTCGGAGCGGCTCGAGGACCACTTGGCGGCGGCCCAGGCCGATCCGGAAGAAAATGCCTACGCCACCGAGAGCCTCAAGCGCCTGGTGGATGCCATTCGGCCCCTGCCACGCCAGCAGCGGCATGATCTGGTCTTGTATCTGCTCGAGGGCTTCCGGCCGAAAGAGCTGGCGCAGTTGACGCAGCGCAGCGAAACGGAAGTGCTCGCATCGCTCGATGCGGCGCAGACCGCCGTGCGGCGCATGCCCTGTCTGCCACCCCTGCTGCGCCGCCCGCTCGATCAGGAGCCGGGCCGGCGCGCCGCTGCCCGCCTGACGGCGCCACCGCGCACGGCCCCGGGCCACTCTGCCATACTGCCGCAGAGGGCTTGAGCCGAGCGTCGATGCGAGCATGCGGGAATACTTTGACTGGCGCGGGGCCTGGCGTGGCTGCGCCACGCCACCCGCTTGACGCTCGGCCGGGCTGGGGGCCCCGGGAGCCCCAGCCCGGCCGGGCCGGTGCCTCGTTGCTTGCCGGGGGCGGGTCGCCGCTGCGTGAATTTCTCGACCTCCCGCGCCGACCTAGCCGAAAGTGCCAACGGCGCCGCCCCCGCGTCTGGGCATTGCTGGGTTTGATCGTGCTGGTGGGCGGCGGACTCGGCTGTCACGTGCGTACGCCCAAGCCCGCACCGCCCGCGCCGAGCGCTAGTGCACCGGTCACCCCGGCGCCCGCCGCCCAGGTGCTGACGCCCGCTCGTCCGTCGCCGGCCATCGCCACGCCCCCTAAGGTCATCAGTGCCGCGCCGGTCCCAGCGCCGCAGGATGACGATGACGTCCGCGCGCTGGTGGCTGCCGTCGAGCAGCAGTACCAGGCGGCGCTGCAGTTGTACCGCGAGGGCCAGCTCGATGAGGCGCGTCAGGGCTTTGATACGGCGTTGGACCACTTGCTGGCGAGCCCCTACGATATTGCGTCCACGCCACAACTCCACACCGAGTTGACCTCGCTGCTCGACCGCATTCAGGCGCTCGAGAGCGACGCTCTGCCTGCCGGCGGCTTCTCTCAGGCGTCGCCGCAGAGCGCGATGCAGAAGATTCTGCAGCTCACCTTTCCGCTCGATCCGGAGACGAAAGCGCGGCTGGAGGCCAAAGCGCGCGTCGCCCTGGCGCGGCAGCGGCGCGGCCAGTTGCCGCTGACCGTCAACGATGCCGTCCTGCGCTATGTGCACTACTTCACCACGCGCGGCCGTGGCGACCTGTTGCAGGGCTTTCGCCGTGCCGGCCGTTACCGCGCCATGGTCGACCGGATTTTTACAGAAGAAGGCATTCCTACCGACCTGATTTACCTGGCACAACTGGAGAGCGGCTTTAACCCGCGGGAAACGTCGCGGGCGGGCGCGCGCGGCATGTGGCAATTCCTGGCGCTGACGGGTGAAGGCTATGGCCTGAAGCGCAGTCACTGGGTGGACGAACGGCTCGATCCGGAAATGGCCACGCGGGCTGCTGCCGAGCATCTCAAGTCGCTCTACACCCTGTTCGGCAACTGGTACCTTGCCATGGCCGCCTACAACACCGGCGAGATCACCATCGAACGCATCGTTGCCCGCACCGGCTATGCCAATTACTTCAAGCTGTACGATATGGGCGCCCTGCCGCGCAGTTGGCGCAACTACGTGCCGGTGATTCTGGCCATCGCGCTCATCGCCCAAAATCCCAGCGGTTATGGCATAACCGATCCCGATCCAGACCCGGCGCTCAGCCCCGATGAGGTGACAATTACCAGCAACGAGGACTTGCGCCTGGCTGCGGAATGCGCGGCTGTGACTGTGGCAGATTTGCAACGCCTGAACCCGGCGCTGCTACACTACCTGGTGCCCAAGGGTTATACCCTGAAAATTCCAAGTGGCACTAAGAAACTTTACGAAAATGGCATGGCGGCGGTGCCCGCACCGGATCGGGTGTACTGGCGGCTGCATTGGGTCCGGCGCGGCGAGACGTGGCGGGAGTTGGCCCACAAATACCGGATCAGTGCTCCGCTTTTGCAGCAGGCCAACCATTTGAGCGGCGCCGAGGCGCCCCCTCCCGGCACGCCTTTGGCGCTTCCCCACCGGGTGCAGCGGCGGCAGTTTTCAACCCGCCGATGAAGGTGGCTCGCCACTTTTTGCCCGGGTCGCTCCCGTTGGTCGCTTGGAGTGCGGGCTTCGATTGCCGGCAGGGTCCGCCCGCTGGCGCTCAGGGCTCCTCCAAGCTGCCGCCAGGAGAGTGCTTGCGGACGAGCCAGGGACTTGCCAGAATGTGGGGTACGCGCAGCAGTAGGCATGACGTTCGTAACGAGGAGGAAGCATGAGAGGCGATCAGGAATCTCTTTATTTCCGGTGTGCGGCAGCGAGCGATCCCGACGATCCGTTTGGCTTCGGCGATGATCGGCTCAGCGGCTTCGATGATGACGAGGGCGATGAGCTCGACACGTTTGCGGTGATTGCCGAGACCACCGCCGAGCCGGTCGTGCCGGTGCCGGCGGCGCCCGCAGCGGCGGCGCCCGCAGCGCGCAAGCCGGTGGCGAAGAAGCCGGCGAAGAAGCCGGCGCGGAAGCCGGCGAAAAAAGCCGCCGCGAAAAAGCCCGCGCGGCCTGCAGCGAAGAAGAAAGCCGCAAGGCCGGCCGCCAAAAAAGCGGCAGCGAAAAAGGCCTCCCGGCCGGCGAAAAAAGCCGCCGCGAAAAAGCCTGCCCGGAAATCGGCCGCCAAGCGCAGTGCGGCGCGCAAGCCGGCGCGCAAGCCCTCGCGCAAGAAATCGGCCGCGCGCAAGCGGCGCTAAGGCTACCTAAGCCCAGCGGGTTGCATCTGATGCGGAGCGGGCCGCGTAGGCAGGCGGCCTGCCGCAGCTCTGAGTTTGTGCGTGGATCTGGATTTCATTTTGGCGAAGCGGCTGGCGGTCGGCGGCGGCGTCTGGACGCTGGAGGCGATGGCCGAGCTTTCGCGCCGCGGCTTCACTCACATCATCGACGTCCAGTCGGAATTTGACGACACCGCCTTGGCCGCCGAAGTTGGCCTTGACGTCTTGTGGAATCCCGTCGAGGATGACTTCGCGCCCAAACCTGACGAATTTTTTGAGCGGGTGGCCGTTTACGCAGCGCAGGTGCTGGCGCATCCCGAAGCCCAACTGTACGTTCACTGTGCCGCGGGTTTTCATCGCGGCCCGCTGGCGGCCGCGGCGGTGCTGTGCGATCTCGGCTTCGAGCCCGAAGAGGCCATGACCCTCATCCTGGCGCGCCGTTCGGGCGCCGAGTTTCCACCCCCTTATCGCCTCAGTCTGGAGCGCTGGAGCCTCCAGCGCCAGCACACCGCTAAACTGTAGTTATGCTGAATCAAATCCGCGCCCAGGCGCCGGCGCCGGCTCAAGCCGCCAGTCTGGCCGATGCCTTGCGTTCCGGCGACAGCAGCGACGCCATCGACCTGCTCCTCGGCTGCCACAGCCGCATCCGCCATTTCACCACCATGGCGCGCCGCCTGGCCGCGCCCGACGCTCCGCGGGAGCAGATTCCTTCCGCCGCCAAGGCGGTCTACCGTTACTACAAAATCGCGCTGCCGCTGCACGAAGCCGATGAAAACCAGTCCGTCTATCCCCGTCTGCGCGCCGCCGCGCCGCCCGGGGCGCTGGCAGATGCCAACCAGGCGATGGTGGACCAGCATGTCAGCATTGACCGGATCGTGGCCGACCTGCTGCCCCAGTGGGAGGCTCTGGAACAGCATCCGGAAGCCGCGGGCGCGACCGCCGCACTGGCCCGCCAGTTGGACGAGGCCTGGCAGGAACACCTGGAATTGGAGGAACGGCTGATCTTTCCAGCCCTCCGCACCCACCTCAGCCTACAGGACCAAACTGCCATACGTCAGGAAATGGTCTCGCGCCGCCACGGTAGCGGAGCCGGGGCGTAGGGGCCCCGGCGCCGGTGGGCCCGCGATTAAGCGAAGAAATGGTTGTAACGCGGAATAGCGGTTGACCCAAATCCTTGGGTAGTGTCTAATGACTCATTGCATCGGTTTGATCTGCACCAGACAGGGAGATTCGTGTGGCTTTAAAACTTACCACTCGTACCGTTGATGGCGTCACCGTCGTAGAAGCGGCTGGGCGCATCATTTTAGGCCAGGAGACCAACGACCTGCGCGAGAGCGTCAAGGGTCTGCTGGCGAATGGCACGACCAAGATTGTGATCAACTTGGGAAACGTCGACTTCATCGACAGCAGCGGCTTGGGCGCCTTGGTCGGGTTGTACAGCACCGCCAACTCCAAAGGCGCGCGCATCAAGCTGGCCGCGATCACCAAGCGCTTCCACGAGCTGCTGATGATCACCAAACTGCTGACGGTCTTCGACGTCTACGACGACGAAGCCGCCGCCGTCGCCAGCTTCAAATAGCTGATCCCTGACCCCTGGCCCTGCTTCAGTCCACGCGCTGGAGTGTAAGGCCGGTCAGCAGCTTGGGGAAAAAGTCGGTCGACTTCTGCGGCATCACGCCGCCGGCCAGCGCAATATCGCGCACGAAGGTGGCGGACACCGGGTGCAGCAGGAATGCAGCTTGCGCGGCGTTGGCGGTGACCGAGCGCAGCGCTTCCGCGGCTTCCTTGACATAGCGCAGGTGCTGTTCGGCACGCACCATTTCCGGGGTCACGCCCAGCGCCAGGTCGAGCGCCAGCCGGTGCAGCAGCACCACGTCGAGCGCGCGCTGCTGCGGCAGGGCTTCGGGCAGCAGCGCCTCCAGCTTCAAATCCGGCCTGGGGCGCAGCAGCAGCAGATGCGGCTTGCCGGCCAGCGCCACCGCGACTGCAGGCCCTTTGCCGGAAGCCGCCGCCAACCGTGGCCGGATGCGCGCCGCGGCGTTCTCGTCGCCCACCGCAATGGCCGTATCTTCCGCGCTGAAATACTGCTCCAGCTTCGCGAGCGCTGCCGGGCCGTTCCAGTCTGCCAGACCATAGATCAACCGGTGCGTCGGCAGCACCACCAAGCCGGGCGCATCCAGATTCACAAACGCCATCATGGCCCAGTCCCAGGGATGGTCAGGCCGGTGCGGCGCCTGCGCGTTTTGCTCGTTCCGCCAGGCCAGCGCGGTTTCATAACGATGGTGGCCATCGGCGATCACCAGCGGCAGCGGCGCCATGGCGTGCTGCACGCGGTCGATGACGCCGGCGTTGGTCTCGCGGAACAACCGGTGGATGGTTCCGTACTCATCCGTAGCTTCGAGCACCGGATTTTGGGCGCGCGCCATCAGCTCACTCTCCACCGTTTGCTGGGGATCGCTGTAGAGCATGAACAACAATCCGAAGTGCGTGCGCGTCGCCCGCAGCAACGCCTGCCGGTCCTGCTTGGGGCCGCTGAGGGTTTGCTCGTGGCGATGGATAACCCGTTTGTCGTAATCTTCCAGGCCGCCGAGGGCGATGAAGCTGCGCCGGATAAACGTATCGCCGCTATCCGGCGCGCGGAACTGCTGGGTGTAAGCGTAAAGTGAGGGCTCGGAGTCGGCCCGCAAAACGCCCTGTTCGACCCAGGCATTGAGGTAATTCGCGGCCCGGGTGTAGACGTTATCGCGCTCGTTGTCGGTCTCTTTTTTCTCGCCCAAAATCACCCGCACCAGGTTGTAGGGGCTGGCGGCCAGGTAGCGCTGCCGCATGGCCGGGGTGATCTTGTCGTAGGGCTGCGTGAGCACATCAGCCGCGTGTACACGGCTCAAATCGTAGCGGTAGGCGGAGAAGGGTCGAATACGGGCCATAGCGGGAGGTTTCGCGTTTCGGTTTCGAGTTTCAAAAACATTGTAGCTTGCCGGCGGGGTAAAATTTGCTGGAGTGCCTGTTCCCGCCGAATCCGAATCGAAGCCGGCGACTGCGGCGCCGCGCAACTTTGAGCTGCCGGCGGATGCGGTGGGTTTGCCGCTTCCGCCTCGCGCGCAGCCGCGGGAGCGGCCGCAGCCGCGGGATCTCTGGCTGCGCGTGACCACCTTTGCCGTGCTCCTGGGCGCGGTATTGACGATCCTTTACGCCTGGTTCCTGGCGCAGCCGGATGCGCTCAACGCCTTGCCGCCAGCCGGCCTGGCCAGTTTTGAGCACGTGCTGGTGCCGCTGCTGGCAGTGATGACGGTGGTCGGGGTTTTCGTCCTCGATCGCGTCGCCGTGCTGGGAGTGATTCTGATGTTGAGCGGCACCGCCGCAGGCTTGGCCGGAGGAGCGATCTGGCTGGTGCCGGGAACCGTGCTGGGCTGCATTTGGGCAGTACAGCGGCAGTCCGCCGCCCGTGCCGCGGTGGGATTTTTGTTGCTCGTGCCGGGTGTGGCTGCCGTGTTTTACGGTCTGCTCGGCGCCCTGGCCTTCCTCAGCGGTCAACCTTTCCGCGCCAGCGCGCTGGGCGCCATCCCGCTTTCCCTGGGTCAGGCCCTGCTGCCGCTCGAATGGTTGCCGCTGGCGCTGCTCGGCGCCTGGCTGCTGGTGCGTCCCTTGGCTCACGAGCGGAGCTAACCCCGCAGGCGTAAACTAGCCTTATGGCAGGCCATATTCCCGACGAACCGCGGCCACGGCCCGTCGGGCATGAGCAGATCGGCGATCAACTGCAGGCGCCGATCCTGCGCTTTCACCTGGCCGCAGAGATTGACCATCTCCACCAGCAGAGTGCCTGGCAGCGTGCGCGCGGCCAAAGCTCGACCACCCTGGTCAAGCATCCGGATCTGCGCGTCATTCTGGTGGCGATGCGCCAGGGCGAACGTATGGCGCAGCATCGCACCGCCGCGCGCATCGCCGTGCAGACGCTGAGCGGCCATATCCGCATGCACCTGCCCGGCGGATCGCAGGATTTGCCCGCCGGGCATCTGCTGGTGCTCGACCGTGAAATGCATCACGACGTCGAAGCACTGGAGGAAAGCGCATTTCTGCTGACCATGGCCTGGCCCTCGCAGGAGGATTGTCCATGATTCAACTCAAGCGTGCTTATGACGCCGCCTCCACCGGCGACGGCGCCCGCATTCTGGTCGAGCGCCTCTGGCCACGCGGCGTCAAGAAGACCGATTTGCCTTTGGCGTCGTGGCTCAAGGAAGTAGCGCCCAGCACTGAACTGCGCCAATGGTTCGGCCACGACCCGGCGAAGTGGACGGAATTTCAGCACCGCTACACCGCGGAATTGCGTACGCACGAAGCCGAACTCGCGCCGCTGCTGGCCGCCGCGCGCGGCGGTACGCTGACATTGATCTACAGCTCGCACGACACCGAACACAATAACGCCGTCGTGCTGAAACATTACCTGGAGACAAAGCTCAAGAAAGGGAAAGCCGCATGAGCACCAGCCGCTTGCTGGATCGTCAGACCGTAGCCGAAGGCACGATGTCGTTCCGTATGGAACGGCCCGCCGGTTTCAGTTATCGCCCCGGCCAAACGGTGGATGTCACCCTACCCACGCTGCGGGACGATGTGCCCGGGGGCAACATCCATACTTTTTCTCTCGCCGATGATCCGGATGCGCAGGGCCTGCTGGTGGCGACGCGCATGCGTGGCAGCGCCTTCAAGAATGAATTCGCCCGCATGCCCATCGGTGGCGCGCTCGATCTGATGGGGCCCTCGGGTGACTTTACGCTGCCCAACCGGGATACGCGCGCGATCGTGCTGCTGGCCGGCGGCATCGGCATCACGCCTTTCAGCGCCATGGTGCGCTACGCCGCCCATCACAAGCTGAACCATCGCATTATTCTCTTCTACGGCAACCGCCGTCCGGAAGACGCGCCGTTCCTGGACGACCTGCTGGCCCTGCAAAAAGAAAACCCGCGCTTTACCTTCGTTCCCGTCATGTCGGAGATGGAAAAATCCTCGCGCCCCTGGGACGGCGCCCGCGGCTTCATAGACGCCAAGCTGATGGCGCCGTATCTCAAGGATGTTCACGAGCCCATCTACTTCATTGCCGGCCCTCCCGGCATGGTCACCGCGCTGCGCAAAACCCTGCACGACGCCGCCGTCGATGACGACGACATCCGCACCGAAGAATTCTCCGGCTACTGAAACATGCTGAAAATGTATACCACCACCTGGTGCCCGGATTGCCGGCGCGCCAAGCGATTCTTGTCCGAACGCGGCGTCGCTTTCGCGGAAGTCAATATCGAGCAGGTCGACGGCGCCGCCGAATGGGTCGCCGCGCACAATGAGGGCAAATACAAAGTGCCGACCCTCGACTGCGGCGACGGTCACGTCTTTGCTTGCAGCCCCTTCGACCCGACCGTCCTGCGCCGCGAACTCAACCTCGCCGCCGATCCCGTAACCCGGTAGCGCAGGAACAGCATCGAGCCGTTGGCTTTGACGCTGCGGAGCTGCAGTTGCGGCGCCTCGGCGGGCAAGAACGCGGCGCGGGCAAGCAGGCCTGGCCGCACCGCGCCTTCGTCGCGGCCGGCGAGACTCGGCGCCACGGAAAGAAACAGTTCGTGCAAGGCGCCGGCGCGCACGAACGCGCCCAGCAGCGATGGTCCTCCCTCGTGCAGCAGCCGCCGCACGCCAAATTCCTCGCGCAGCAGCCGGAGCAGCGCCGCCACGGGCACGTGACCTCCCTGCGCTGCCAAAGCCCGCACCAGTACACCCCGTGGCGCCCGGGCCGCTCCTTGTTTGGAGGTAATCACCAGCACCCGCGCCTGCGGGCCCGTCAGCGCTGAATAATGGGCCGGCAAGTGTCCACTTGCAGTGACCACCACCAACAGCGGCACGCCGGGCAGGCGTTGCTTCCGCCGCCACTGCCGGAATGCCGGAGCCGCGGCGGGATAGGTATAGCCCGGATCCCAAAGCGCCTTCGGCCCTGCCTCGCGCAGTGTCGTGGCGCCGACGATCACGGCATCGGCGGTGGCGCGCAGCAGACCCATCACGAAACGGTCGCCGGCATCGCCCTGGCTGATGGCGCCTCCGCCCGCCTGCCCCGGAATCCGGTAGCTCACCACGCCATCCACGCTCGCGACAAAGTTCGCGTAGACGTACGGTTGCGGACGGGCAGGGAAGCGCAGGCCGCCCGCGTAGCGCTTCCGCAGCGCCGGTGACAGCCATGTGGTCTCACGTTCCTGGTCCCAAAGCGTCTGCATTGCTCAGCCTCCCGCGGCAAACGCGATCTGTTCCCTTTGGAGGCGCTCCTGAATCTTCCGGCGCAGCTCCCGATCCACGGCCCACTGCGCCATCGGCTCGGTGCGCTGACGCATGCGCACCGCCATCGTGCTGGCGGTGAGCGTTTCGATGCCGAGAATTTCAAGCGGACCCTTGAGCTTGCCTGCAAATTGCGCATCGGCTGCGAGTTCTTCGCCGATGGCAACCAGCGCCGCATGCACGCGGGCGAGATCGACTTGCAGCGGCAGTGTCACATCGACGACGGCGCAGGAGTAATCCTTGGTCAGGTTGGAGTATTCATTGATCGAGCCGTTGTGAAACACATGAACCGCGCCGTCTTCGGCGCGCAGCACGATGATGCGCAGCCGTAGCGCCTCGACCAATCCCGTCTTGCCGTTGACGCTGATCACATCGCCGACCCGGATCTGATTTTCCAGGATCAGGAACACGCCCACGATCAGATCGCGCACCACCGTCTGCGCGCCCAGTCCCACCGCTACGCCGATGACGCCCGCGCCAGTCAGAATCGGGGTGATGTCCACGTGGACTTCGCGCAGCGCCATCAGGATGGCGATGCCCACAATCACCAGCGTCGCGACGCCGCGCAGCAGCCGCCCGGCGGTCGCGATGCGTTTGCGCCGCTCCGCCCAGTTGCGGGTTTCGATTTCCGGAGCCGCGAGCACGTGCTGCAGGCGGGCGATGAGCAGGTCCGTCACCCGCACCACCACGAACGCGCCCACGAAAATGAACAGAATATGCAAGCCGGGCCCCATCGCCCAGTCGCTCAGCGCCCGCCAGGTGATATGCGGCGCGCCCCAGCCCTCGCCGCGCAGCAGCACCAGCACGACCACAGCCGCGGCCGCGAGGGTGAGCACATTGCGCGTCAGCCGCAGCGATTCCGGCCGCGGGGCAATCTGCCGCAGCCAGCGGTGCAGCCCCCACAAGGCCAGCCATAGACCAATCGCGACCGCCGCCGCCACCACGACGGCCGGTGATGCCTGCGACCAAACGGGAGAAATGAGGTTGGCGGAGGCGGCAAGCACCATGCGATTATAGGGGTTCACCCGAAGCAGGAGTTTTGCCCATGATAGCAACCCTCAAGTGCTCACGCGTTCCTGCCATCGTGCTCGCCTTCGCCGCCTGCACCCTGCTGGCGGCCGCGCAATCGCCCATCCAGCTTACGGTCGATGCCTCGCAGGCGCCGCTGAAGATGGTCTATACGCATGAGGTCATTCCCGTGCATCCGGGTCCGTTCACGCTGCTCTACCCCAAGTGGATTCCGGGCGAGCACCAGCCCGACGGACCCATTGGCAACGTCACCGGCCTGCATTTTTCCGCCAACGGCAAGCCCGTACCCTGGACACGGGACCTGCTCGACGTCTTCACGTTTCACGTCACCATCCCGCCCGGCGTCAGCCAGCTCGACGTCAACTTTGATTACATCGAAAGCTCTTCGGGCGACTACACCGCCGGCGGCTCGGCGACCGCCAAGCTGGTGGATGTGAACTGGAATCAGAACCTGCTCTATCCCGCCGGCGTGGACGCCCATACGGTCATGGTCGATCCCAAACTCGTCCTGCCGCCGGAGTGGCAGTTCGGCACCGCGCTTCCGGTCGATCACCAGTCCGGCGCTGACGTGGCCTTCAAGCCGGCACCGCTGCCGCTGTTGGTCGATTCCCCGGTCATCGCCGGCGCGTACATGCGCAAGATCAACATCACTCCGCCGGGCGAAAAGATTTATCACGAATGGGATATTGTCGCCGACAGTCCCGCCGACCTTGCGGTGCCGCCGCAACTGGTTGCGGGCATGAAGAGCCTGGTCGCGCAGGCCGGCCTGCTCTTCGGCAGCCGCCATTACCGCGACTATCATTTCCTGCTGACTCTCAGCGATTACGTTGCCCACTTCGGCCTGGAGCATCACGAAAGCGACGACAGCCGCCTGCCCGAGCGCGTCATGCTCAGCCCCGGCGGCGCCGAGGAAGTCGGCTTTCTGCTCTCGCACGAGTACGTGCACTCCTGGAACGGCAAATTCCGCCGTCCCGCCGATCTGGCTTCGGCGCCTTATGAAGCACCCATGCAGACCGATCTGCTCTGGGTCTACGAGGGCTTGACCGACTTCCTCGGCCATGTACTGCCCACGCGCGCCGGCATGTGGAGTGTCGAGGACTTCCGCAACTTCTTCGCCAGTATTGCCGGGCAGCTTGGCCCCGGCCGTCCTGGCCGCACCTGGAAGCCGCTGCTCGATACCGCGGTCTCCATTCCCGGCATGTTCGAGAACGGCGGGGCCTGGGTCAACTGGCGGCGCGGCAGCGACTACTACGATGAGGGCGATCTGTTATGGCTGGAAGTGGCAACCATCATTCACGATCAAAGCCACGGCGCCAAGTCGATCGAGGATTTTTTGCATGAGTTCTACGGCGGCCCAAATCTGGGTCCGCAGCTTAAGCCCTACACCTTCAGCCAGCTTTGCGAGGCGTTGAACGACGTGCAGCCCTACGACTGGGCTGGCTTTTTCCATGCGCGGCTGAATTCGGTTTCGCCCGTGCCGCCGCTGGGCGGCATCGAAGCCAGCGGCTGGAAGTACGAGCTGACCAGCGAAGATGTCGCCGGCGCCGGCGATCTTGCATACTCGCTCGGCCTGCAGCTCGCACCCGATGGCCGTGTGGCTGACTCCATCGTCGGTTCGCCCGCCTACAAGGCCGGCATCGTGGCCGGCATGAAGGTCATCGGCGTTAACCAGCGCGTGTATACGCCCGCGCGCCTGGCGGATGCCGTTATCGCCAGCCCGCAGAACTCCGGCCCCATCGCGCTGCTGGTCGAAAATGACAGCTATTTCACGACCTCGCTGATCGACTATCACGGCGGTCCCAGGGCGCCGCGTTTGGTCCGCAACCCGAATCTGCCCGATTACCTGACCCAGCTTCTGCAGCCGCTCGATGTCCACTAGCCCAAAGACGCTGCTGGCAAAGATCTGGGAGCGGCACGTGGTCGCAGCCGAGGCCGGCCGGCCGGATCTGCTCTATATCGACCTGCACCTGATCCACGAGGTCACCTCGCCGCAAGCCTTTGCCGGCCTGCGCGCCGCCGGCCGCCGGCTGCGCCGTCCCGGCAAGACTTTTGCCACCATGGATCACGACGTTCCCACCGATGCCGCGCGGGCCACGCTGCCGATTCTCGATGCCGACGCCCGCGCGCAGCTCGAGGCGCTGCGCCGCAACTGCCGCGAGTTCGGCGTGCCCTTGTTCGATCTGGACAGCCCGGAGCAGGGCATTGTTCACGTCATCGCGCCCGAGCTGGGCCTGACGCAGCCCGGCATGACGATTGTCTGCGGCGATAGCCACACGGCCACACACGGCGCCTTCGGCGCCCTCGCCTTCGGCATCGGCACCAGCGAAGTCGAACACGTCTTTGCCACACAGTGTCTCTGGCAGCAGCGCCCGCGCACGCTGCGGATCACGGTGGATGGCGCCTTGCCGCCCGGTACGAGCGCCAAGGATTTGATCCTCTATCTGATTGGCGAGATCGGCACCGACGGCGCTACCGGCCATGTCATCGAGTACGCCGGCGCGGCGGTGCGCGCGCTCAGCATGGAAGAGCGCATGACGGTCTGCAATATGTCGATCGAGGCGGGCGCGCGCGCCGGCATGATCGCTCCCGACACTACCACCATCGCCTATTTGCGCGGCCGCCGCTATGCGCCGCAAGGCGCGGCTTTCGAGCAAGCCGCCGCAGACTGGCTCACGCTGGCCACCGACTCCGGTGCCGCCTTTGACCGCGAGCTGCAGTTTGATGCCGCCGCCGTGGCGCCGCAGATAAGCTGGGGCACCAGCCCCGGCATGGTCGCGCCGGTCACCGGCGCTGTGCCCGTGCCGCAATCGCCGGCGGATGCCGCCGCGCTCGCGTATATGGACCTGAAGCCGGGCACGCCCCTGCGCGACATCGCCATCGATCGCGTCTTCATTGGCTCCTGCACCAACGCCCGTCTCGAAGACCTTGCCCGCGCCGCCGCCGTCGTGCGCGGCCGCCGCGTCGCCGCGGGCGTGCGCGCCATGGTCGTTCCCGGCTCGGCGGCCGTGCGCCGCGCCGCCGAAGAGCGCGGCCTCGACCGCATCTTCACCGCAGCCGGTTTCGAATGGCGTCAGCCCGGCTGCAGCATGTGTCTGGGCATGAACCCCGACATTCTGCGTCCCGGCGAGCGCTGCGCCTCGACCTCGAATCGCAACTTCGAGGGCCGCCAGGGCGCGGGTGGCCGCACCCATCTGGTCAGCCCGGAAATGGCCGCTGCAGCCGCCTGCACCGGCCATTTTGTGGATGTGAGGGAGTGGGTATGACGCCCTTTACGGTGCTCGAAAGCCGCGTGATCGCGCTCGACCGCGCGCACGTCGATACCGATCAGATCATCCCCAAGCAGTTTCTCAAGACCACGGAGCGCACCGGCCTCGCGCGCGGCCTGTTCTTTAACTGGCGCCAGCAGCCGGATTTCATCCTGAACCGCCCGGAAGCGCAGGGGGCGCACATTCTCGTGGCGGGCGAAAACTTCGGCTGCGGCAGCTCGCGCGAGCACGCCGCCTGGGCGTTGCTCGACTTCGGTATCCGCTGCGTGATCGCGCCCTCGTTCGGCGACATCTTCTACAACAACGCCTGTAAGAACGGCCTGCTGCCCGTACGCTTGCCCGAGGCGGCGCGGCTGCTGCACGCCTCAAGCTTGAAGGTCAACTTGGCCACGCAAACGATCCAATTCGGCCAGGAAACCATTGCCTTTTCGATCGACCCGCATCGCAAGCGCTGCCTGCTGGAAGGTCTGGACGACATCGCCCTCACCCTGCAGCACGAAGCTGCCATCCGCGCCTACGAGGAGGCGAACGCATGAACTCCGGACTCAAGGATCGGGTTGCACTGGTCGCCGCCTCCAGCACCGGTCTCGGCCGTGCCGTCGCCGAAGGTCTCGCCGCCGAAGGCGCGCAGCTCGCGCTCTGCGCGCGCAATCTCGAGAAGCTGGAGGCCACCGCCGCGGCTCTCCGCCGCCAGCTCGGCGCCCGCGTTTTCGCCGGCACGGTCGATGTGACCGATGCCGCCGCGGTCTCTGAGTTTGTCGCGTCGGTCCATGCCAGGTTCGGCCGTCTCGATATCTGCGTGACCAACGCCGGCGGTCCTCCCGCCAAATCTTTCGCCACCACCACCCTGGAGGAATGGCGCGCCGCCGTCGAGCTTAACCTTCTCAGTCACGTCAGCTTCGCCAAAGCCGCGCTGCCGCTAATGCAGCAGGCGCGCTGGGGCCGCTTCCTGACGATCACCTCGGTTGCGGTGAAGCAGCCGATCGAGGGTCTGGTGCTCTCGAACACGGTTCGCAGCGCCGTGCCCGGCCTGGTGCGCACCCTTGCCAACGAATACGGCGCCTACAACATCACCGTCAACAATCTCTGCCCTGGCTACACGCGCACCGACCGCCTGGTCGAACTTGCCCAGGTCAAAGCCCTCGCCCAGGGCGTGCCCAACGAAGCCGCCTACGACGACTGGTCCCGCGCCACCGCTCTCGGCCGCCTCGCCGAACCGCGCGAATTCGCCGACGCCGTCGTCTTCCTCGCCAGCGACCGCGCCGCCTACATCACCGGCCAGAACCTGATCATCGACGGCGGCTTCTACAAGGGCACCGCCTGAGCCAAACCTCATGAACGCTGCCGTTCTTCACGAGCTCGGTAAACCGCCCCGATGCGAAGCCTTCCCCGATCCCGTCGCCGGCGAAGGCGAGGTCGTCGTTGACGTTCTCGCTGCAGCCCTGAAGCCGGTCGACAAGCAGTTGGCCAGTGGCGCGCATTATGCTGCGCCGCAACAGTTGCCCATGGTGTGTGGCACCGATGGCGTCGGCCGCCTCGCGGACGGGCAACGCGTTTTCTTCGGTGGGTGCCGTTCTCCCTATGGCGCCATGGCACAGCGCACCGTCGTACCCAAAGCCTTCACATTTGACGTTCCCGATGAACTGGACGACGCCGCCGCTGCCGCGCTCCCCAATCCTGGCGTCTCGGCCTGGCTGAGCCTTGCGTACCGCGCCAAGCTGATGCCGGGCGACAGCGTCCTCATCCTGGGCGCAACCGGAATTGCGGGCAGGCTGGCGGTGAAGATTGCCAAAATCCTGGGCGCTGCCCGCGTGGTCGCCGCCGGCCGCAACCCGGAGGCTTTGCGCTCCTTGCTCGATCAGGGCGCGGATGCAACTCTGCGCCTCGACCTGCCCGCCACCGAGCTTCGCTCCGCTTTCGCCAAGGCAGCCGGCTCGTCCGGTTTTCAAGCCGTCATCGACTTCGTCTGGGGCGAGCCGGCCGAGCAATTTTTCGCTGCCACGGCGCGCAAGGAATTCGCCGTGATCGGCGGTGATATCCGTTACGTCCAGGTCGGCGAGAGCGCCGGCTCCAAGATTTCACTGCCCGCCGCCGTGTTACGCAGCGCGCCCATCAACATCCTTGGCACCGGCGGCATCCCGCCCTACGATATCCTGACCCAAGCCCTGCGCGATGTCCTCGCACACGCCGCCCGCGGCGATCTCCAAGTTGAAACCGAGACTGTTCCGCTCACGCAAATTGAGCAGGCTTGGCACTTCAATTACCGCCGTCGGCTGGTGGTCGCCCCGTAGCTAAATCAAGCGCGGCGATATAATGCGCTTATGAGCGAGGCCAAAACGATTTCGTTGACCCTGCCGGCAGAGACGCTTGCAAGGGCCGAGGCACTGGCCAAGCGCGAGAGCCGCACGATAGGCGAATTGGTGCGCGACGCCCTTCGCCAATACGAGCGAAAACGCCTGTGGGCTGCGGCTAATCACTACGGTCGCTCTCGCGCAGCCGCGGCGGGGATCGAGGCCAGCGAAGTCGAGCGACTCATTGGCGACTACCGCCGGGAGAAGAGGACCCGCGCACGCCCTAAAAAGTGAAGGTGGTACTCGACACCAACGTCATCGTTTCGGCGTTGGTGTTTGGTGGCATTCCGCGCCGCATCCTTGAGATGGCCGATGCCGGGGTATTCCTCATCTGCTACTCTCGCAGCCTGAGGGCGGAGACTGAAGGAGTTCTGCGGGAAAAGTTTGGCTGGCCGGCGGAGTCACTTGCCCGCTTCGCCGATGCGGTCTGGAGTGCCGGCGCCGAATGCAGTCCCACGGTTGGCCTGCATGTAGTTGCCGAAGACCCCGATGACGACCGAATCCTCGAGTGTGCCATGGCCGCCCACGCCGATGTGATCGTGTCCGGCGATCGTCATCTGCTGCGCTTGGGTTCGTTTCGCTCGATTCCGATCGCATCACCCCGTCTGTTCCTTACGTCGTGGCTGCCGGGAGGGAACTGAGGCACTGGAGTCTACCTCATCTCCCCACTGCGACCAGCCCGGCATGCGCTTGCGGCTGAAGAGTTCGCAATAGGGCCCTGGGCTGCAGCGCTCGACGAGGTCGTAAACCGAGTCGGGCTTGCGGGAGTGCTCCTGCTTGCGGCTCATCAACAGGTTGACTTGCCGGCGGCCCGGCGCCAACGTGCGCTGGCGTCCGCGAATGCCAAAGAGCAGCAGCTCGGTCACGTTGCGGAAGTAGAAACCGACGCCGCGCCCGTCCGGGCCGCCATCCTTGCGAATCTTGTACCAGACCAGATTCGTCTTGTAGGCGAAGCCCCACGCGCGCATCACCTCGAGCGCGTCGGGCAGCAGCGCATTCGGCGTCCAGAGATACAAATGACAACGCGGCGCTGCCAGTGTCTCCACCGGCAGCGCCGCGATTTCAGGGGTCGAGAGCGTCGCATAGCGGCGCAACCTTCGGTGTTCGGGCGCCACCTTGCCGCTGCGGTTCGTGAACCGCCAGGGCGGATCCACCAGCAGCGCGCCAAACGGCGAGGGCAGCGACTCAAACACGCCGCAAGTATATCAGCCCGTCGCGGGCAGAGCGGCGGGGCCCCGGGGTCCCCGCCGCTCCCGTTGTCCGTTGAGGTGAGCGGGCCGCGCGGCATGGCCGCGCTGGGTGCCCGCGATTAAGCGATGACGCCTTCCGCGTAGCGCCGGCCGATCTCTTCCCAGTTCAGCACGTTCCACCAGGCATTGAGGTAATCGCCGCGCCGGTTCTGGTACTTCAGGTAGTAGGCGTGCTCCCAGACGTCATTGCCCATCACCGGGTAGTAGCCGTCCATGATCGGGCTGTCTTGATTCGCGGTCGAAAGCACTTCCAGCTTGCCGCCTTTCAGCACCAGCCAGGCCCAGCCTGAGCCAAACCGCTTCGTGCCGGCTTCGTTGAACTTCGTCTTCAGGCCGTCGAAATTGCCAAACGCCTTGTCGATCGCCTGCGCCAGCGGACCCTGCGGCGTGCCGCCGCCTCCGGGTTTCATGATCTTCCAGAACATGCTGTGATTCGAGTGTCCGCCGGCGTTGTTGCGCACCGCGGTGCGGATCGCATCCGGCACCTTGCTGTTGATGCCGCGCAGCAGATCTTCGAGCGACAGCTTGGCGAGGTCGGCGTGATCCTTGATCGCCGCGTTCAGATTGTTGACGTAGCCGGCGTGATGTTTCTCGTGATGCAGATGCATCGTAGTCTCATCAATGACGGGTTCGAGGGCGTTGTGCGCGTAGGGCAGCGCCGGAAGTTCAAAAGCCATCGGTTCCTCCAAATCTAAGGGTTTCGCTCTATTAGTTTAGGATAAAATCGCGCCATGCTGCTCCGAAACCCGCGCCGCTCCGCTTCCGTTCTGGTTGCCTTCGCATTCGCAACTTCGCTGGCCGTGGCCGCGCCTTGCCCGTCCCCATCTGCCGCGGCGCGGGCGAAAATCGATGCCGTCGTTCCGCAGCTCATGGCAAAGGCCCACGTTCCCGGCGTGGCGCTCGGCGTGGCCTGCAACGGCCGCATGGTGTTCGCGCAGGGCTACGGCTTTCGCAATCTTGCGCAGCATCTGCCAGTCGCCCCCGAAACGCGTTTTCAGATCGGCTCCATCACCAAGCAATTCACTGCCGCCGCCATTCTGCAGTTGCGTGCGGCCGGCAAGCTCTCGCTCGACGATCACGTCGCGCGCTTTCTGCCGCACTTCCCCCATGCCTCGCAAATTACCCTGCGTGAACTGCTGAACCAGACCACCGGCCTTTACAACTACACCGAGGCGCCCCATTTCGTCGCCACCGCCGATCACTCGCGCGGCGGCTTCATCCCCATCACGGCGCTGGTTGCCCCGCACCCGCTCGCTTTCGCACCGGGTACAAAGTGGCAGTACAGCAATACCAACTACATCGTGCTCGGCCAGATCGTGGCCGCCGCCTCGGGCGAGAGTTATGCCGCCTATATGCAGACGCACATCTTCTCGCCCGCCGGCATGACTGCGACCCGGCTGATCGGCCGGCCGCTCCCGGATACCGCCGAGGGTTACAACGTGGTCTCCGGTAAAGTCGTACCGGCACCGCCGCTCCCCGAAGCCTGGGCGGGATCGGCCGGCGCGATCGTGAGTACCGTCGGCGACCTCGAACGCTGGGATCAGGCGGTGAGCGATGGCAAACTGATTTCTAAAGCCGACTACAAGCAGATGACCTCGGCGGGCGTCCTCACCAACGGCCAGCACGACACCTACGGCTTCGGCTGGATGCTGGGCCAGTACGGCTCGCAGCCCACCGTCTGGCACAACGGCGGCACCTTCGGCTTCCTGGCGCTCAACGCGCGCCTGCCCCAGTCCGGTCTGGACATCATTGTACTGACCAATAGCACCGCGCTGCCGCCCTGGAATATCGCTCACGCTGTGTTGCGTGTGCTTATGCCGCTACCCTCCCCCAAAAGCACGAAGGGCGCGGACCCGGCCTTTGGTGGGTAGAGGATTGGAGCCGCCGTTACCGCGGGGCTTTTGGGCTCAAGCTGCCGGCGTTGTGGGCCAGCTCCCAAGCCTGGTAGCCGCCCTCCAGGTCGCTGACCTCGGCCACGTTCCAACGTTGCAGCAGGCTGGACGCAATCGAAGAGCGATAGCCGCTCTGGCAATACACCAGCAGCGGCTCGCCGCCAGGCACTTCCTGGCGCCGCGCCTGCAACTGTGACAGCGGAATGTGCAGGCTGCCGGGGATAAACCCGCTGGCCCGCTCGGCCGCGGAGCGCACGTCCAGGACACGGCCGGGCCGCGGCAACTCCGCAGGGGACAGCCGCTCGCGGCGGTTCAAAAAGTTGTCCCGTCCGTCCAGCGCTTGCATGCCGCCGTTCAAGTATCCGGCGATGCGGTCAAATCCGATGCGCCCCAGGCGCACCCCCGCCTCACGCTCGCGTCCTGGCTGCGCGATGAGGACGATCTCCTCTTCAGGTCGCAGGATCGTGCCGCACCACGTAGCAAAAGCCCCATCCAGCGGGATGTTCACGGCGCCGCGCCAGTGCGCCCGCGCATGCTCGATCGGGCTGCGGGTATCCAGCAAAATCGCGCCCCGCTGCCTCGCCTGCTCGACCTCGGTCACGTCCAGCGGCCGGAGCTGTTGTTCCAGGCTAACCTCCAGGCTCGGATGCGCCTGGGTGTTCCGCACCGCGTCGTAGGTGAAATAGCCCGGCGCGTCGGGCTGATCCGCGAGCACGATCCGCAGAAATTCCTCGCGCGACATCGGCTGCAGCGCGTAGTTCAACCGCCGCTGTTCGCCCAGCGTCGAAACCGTCTCTTTACTGAGCTGTTTGCCGCACAGCGAGCCCGCTCCGTGCGCCGGGTAGAGGAGCGTGGCGTCGGGCAGCGGCAACAGCTTCCGTTGCAGCGAGTCGTAGAGCAGCGCGCCCAAATCCTGCGCTGTCCAGCCCAGCGCTGCGCGCAAGTCAGGCCGCCCCACGTCGCCAATGAAGAGCGTATCGCCGGTGAGCACCGCCTTGGGTTCGGCCGCGTCCGGCTCGAACACCAGCAGGCTGATCGACTCGGGCGTATGCCCCGGCGTATGCAGCACTCGCAACCTTCCTGCACCCAGCGCCAGCTCTTCACCGTCGGCGAACGCCCGAAACGGATATTGCGCCTCGGCCCGCGCGCCCAGGCAAATCTCGGCTCCCGTGCGTTCCCGCAGTTCCAGATGCCCCGCCAGAAAATCCGCATGGAAATGCGTCAGAAACACATGACGGATCTGAAGATGCCGCCGCTCCGCTTCCTCCAGATAAATCTCGATATCGCGCTGCGGGTCCACCACTGCGGCAACGCCGGCGCCTTCGTCGGCGACCAGATAGGAAGCATGCGCGAGGCAGCCCAAATAGAATTGCCGGATCAGCATGTCTGCCCCCAGGGATTAATGACCTCGACACCGGCGGCCACAAACGGCCGGGTATCCCGCGTCGCGAGTTGAAATCCGTTGGTCAACGCAATCGCTGCAATGTATCCGTCGGCCGTAGCGACCGCGACGCCTGCGGTTCTGGCTTTGGCGGTCAGCGCCGCGTAGGCAACGGTGCATTCCATATCGAATGGCCGCACCCGGCCGGCAAAGAGCGGCAAAACTTCATTTTCCAGAATGGCGTCCAGATACCTCCTGCGTTGGCCCACCGGCAGCCTGGCCACTCCTGCCCGGAGCTCGGCAACCGTGATGGCCGACAAATAGAGGGCATCCCGGGCTTGGGCGTCGAGCCAGGCCCTTACGTCTGGATCAGGCGCCGGGCGCGTTACCTCCGATACCACATTGGTGTCCAGCAGGATCAATCGAATTTGATGATTCGCGCCGGCGTTCGATCCCGGACCTGATTTATCATGTCGACTTCGGCGTCAGTGATCTTTGCCTCGCGCCCGATGTTGTACAACAACGTGCCCAGCTTCACCCGGCCCTCCGGCCGCACCGCTTCGTCCAGAATTGCGCGGATTTCGGCCTCGGTGCTGCGGCCGTGCAGCTTGGCGCGCGCCTTCAGGCCGCGATGCACCTCATCCGGAACTTTCCTGACGGTGATTGAATGCATATTGATTGCATTTTATCATAGTGCCATCATTCCCCGAGCACTTCGCTGGGGCGGGTACGGCGGATTTGCCCTTCACTCAGCCTGCCCAGCTCCAGCTTGCCGATGCGTACGCGGATCAGCTCCGTGACCTCTGAGCCCACCGCTTCTACCATGCGCCGCACCTGGCGGTTTTTGCCTTCGCGCAGGGTGAGCGCGATCCAATCCGCTCCGCGGCGCGGTAATCGCGCAACCTGTGCCGGCGCGGCGCGCTCGCTGCGCCCGATGTCGAGGCCCTGCCGCAGCCGCTCCAGCGCGGCGTCATGCAGCGGCGGCGCACAGCGCGCGTGATAGGTCTTGCTGATCTTTGCCTCCGGGCTGGCGACGCGCTCGGCAAATACGCTGTCGTTGGTGAGCAGCAGCAGTCCGCTGCTGTCCTGATCCAGCCGGCCAACCGAAAAATACCAGGTTCCCAAGTCGCCCACCAGGTCATAGATCGTCTTCCGGCCGCGCTTGTCGCCATGGCTGCAGATCACGCCCACGGGCTTGTGCAGCGCCCAATAGGCGAGCTTTGGCCGCCCCAGCGGCTGACCATCGAGCAACACGCGCTGGCGCGCCAGCGCGACCCACGCCTGCGGATCCTTGCAGACGCGACCGTCCACGCGGACGCGGCCGGCGGCGATCAGCCGTGCCGCTTCGGTGCGGGAAGCAATGCCGGCGCGCGACAGCGCACGGTCGAGGGTCATCTCCGGCTTGTTCGCGCGCGCCGGTTTGCGCGCAGGACTTTTGTCCGGCGTAAAGGTGCGAATCACGCGTGGGCCGTCGCGCCCGGCACGGCAAAAATAGCCGGGTCGAGATCACTGAAGAAGCGCTCGTGCAGCAGTTGCATCGCCCGCGGCACGGCATCATCGTCAATGACCATGCCGATATTGATCTCCGACGCTCCCTGCGAAATCATGCGGATATTAATATCGCCCAGCGCCGAAAACACGCTCCCCGCCAGCGCCGGCGTGTCGCGCAGGCTTTCCCCCACCAGGCACACAATCGCCTTGCGGCCCTCGTAGCGCACGTCGGCAAACCGGCCCAGCTCGTCGGCGATCTCGGGCAGCGCCGTCGTATCGGCGACGGTCAGCGACACGCTCACTTCTGAGGTTGACACCATGTCCACCGGACAGCGGAATTGCGCAAACACATCCCAGATCGCCTTCAGAAATCCATGCGCCTGCAGCATCCGCGTCGATACCACGTCCACCAGCGTGATCCGCCGCTTGCAGGAGATGCACTTGAAGGGGCTGCGCGTGCGCGGCGCGCGCGTGGTGATCAGCGTGCCCGTGCGCTCGCCATCGGGCGGTCCCGCCTGCCAGGCGCGCGAATTCAGCACCCATACCGGGATACCGGTCTGCATCGCCGGCAGCAACGTGGCCGGGTGCAGCACCTTGGCGCCAAAGTAAGCCAACTCGGCCGCTTCCTGAAACGAAATCACCTTGATGCGCTGCGCGCCCGTGCACACGCGCGGATCGGCGGTCAGCATGCCGTCCACATCGGTCCAAACCTCGATGCGCCGCGCCTGCAGCAGCGCGCCCAGCAGCGATGCGGAAAAATCCGAACCGCCGCGTCCCAGCGTGGTTGTCACCCCGGCACGCGTCGCGCCGATAAATCCGCCCAGCACCGGCACCGCACCGGCCGCCAGGGCCGGCTCCAGCCGCTCCGTGACCTGCCGTTTGCTTTCTTCCAGCAACGGCAGCGCCTGGGTGAATTGGTCGTCGGTGACGATCACCTGGCGCGCATCCACCAACACCGGTTTCAGCCCGGCGTGGGCCAGCGCCACCCGCGCCAGCCACGGCGAGCAACGCTCACCAAAGGAGACCACCGCATCGTGGGTGCGGCCGGTCAGTTCCCCCACCGCCGCAATGCCGCGCACCAGGGCCTCGAGATCGGCGAAGATTTGCTCCAGCGCCGCCTCGGCGTCCCGGTCGCCGCCCAGCTCTTCGAGCGCGCCCAAGTGGCGGGTCCGCAACGCGGCAATCGATGCCGCCGCCGCGGTAAGATCGTCGGCCAGCGCCAGCCGCGTCAGCTCCACCAGCCGGTCGGTGACACCCGCCATCGCCGAAACTACCACCACCGGCTGCTCCTGCAGCCGGTCGGCAGTGATGGCCGCCACGCGCCGCAGCGCCTCGGCATCGGCCACCGACGTGCCGCCAAATTTCATCACGACGGGACGGCTCGACATGCAGCCTCTACAACCGTCCTTCGGCGTGTAGCAGTTCGGCGTTCAGCAGCGCCGCGCCGGCCGCACCGCGCAGGGTATTGTGCGTCAGCACCGTGAACTTATAGTCGAACAACGGGCAGGGCCGCAGGCGGCCCACGGTCGCGCTCATGCCCCCGCCGGCGTCGACATCGAGCCGCGGTTGGGGCCGGTCGCTGGCGCTTGAGACCAGCACCGGCTGCGCCGGGGCGCTGGGCAGCGCCAGCTCCTGCGGCCGGCCACGAAACGACCGCAGCGCCTCCGCCACTTCGTCGAGCGAGGCGCGCCGGCGCAGTTTCACGCTCACCGACTCCATGTGCCCGTCAATCACGGGGACGCGGTTGCACTGCGCCGAAATTCCGAACCCCGCCGGCGCAATGCGGCCGGCTTCCATGCGCCCCAGAATCTTCTGCGCCTCGGCTTCGAGCTTCTCTTCTTCGTGCGCGATGTAGGGGATCACGTTGCCGAGCGCATCGAGCGACGCCACGCCGGGATAGCCTGCACCCGATACCGCCTGCATCGTCACCACCATCACGCTGGCAATGCCGAAGGCACGTTCCAGCGGCGCCAGCGCCATCACCAGCCCCACGGTGCAGCAATTGGGATTCGTGACCACATAACCGCCATGATTGGCGAAACCCGGCTGGCTCTCGATAAGCCGCAGGTGTTCCGGATTGCACTCGGGTATCACCAGCGGTACATCGCTCTGCATGCGCAGCGCGCTGGAGTTGGAAATCACGCGATGTCCGGCCGCGGCAAACGCCGGCTCCAGCTCGCGTGCCGTCGCGGCGTCGACCGAAGAAAAAATGACCTGGGCCGGGCAGCCTTGCGGCACGGCCTCCGCCACTGGCAGACCGGCGAAGCGCTCCGGCATGGGGGTCGGCAGGCGCCACTGGGTGGCCTCCGCGTAGCGCTTGCCGCGGGAGCGATCCGACGCCGCCAGCCACACCGGCTCGAACCAGGGATGTTGATCGAGCAGCGAAAGAAAGCGCTGGCCCACGACACCGGTGGCGCCTACTATCCCAACCGGGATCTTGCTCGCTGCCATGGCCGCGTTAGCCGAGGCCCAGGCCGCGCGGCGCCGCCGGCGCCGGTGTTCCGGGCGATGACGGCCCGCCGCCGATGCCCAGCACCCGTTCCACCGTCGCCTCGTTGACCGTGATCTTGCCCGCCTTGGTGAGCCGGGTGATCAGCGCGTCGGCATACGCGTTGAGCACGTGGTTGCGCTTCTGCGTCAGCAGTTGCTGCTCCATGGCGTTCTTCTGCTGCGCGAAATCGGCATCCGTCGGCTCCTGCAGCGTGCTCAGCGCGTAGACCACCTGCTTACCGCTGACCGCCGCCACCGGCGCCACCGCGCCCGGCTTCGAGCCGAACAAGGTTGCGGCAAAGCTGGAAATCGCGCCCACATCGGGCAGCGAGCCCGAGCGCGTCAGCGCCTTGCCGGTTTCCAGTTTCAGGTGCAGCTTCGCCGCCGCCGCCTTCAGCCCTTGCGTCTTCGCCGCCGCTTCCAGCGCCGCCGCCTCACTGACCGCCAGCTTCTGCGCCTGCTGCTTCCTGTAGTCGCTGGTGACCTGCGCTTCTACCGCCGACAGCGGCTGCGGTCCCGGCGGAATCACCTTGTCGATCTTGGCGAGGGCAAACCCCTGCGCCACTTGAATCGGCGCGGTAGCCGCGCCGGCCTGGGTGGCAAACACCGCTCCGGCGAAGTTCGGATTCACGCCAATGCCAATGACCGGATCGGTCTGGCTGATCGGCTGCGTGCGGAAATACTCCAGATGCAGTTGCTGCGCCACCGCCGCCAGCGGTGTGGTCTGGCTCATGGCCGCCGCCCGATTGATCAGATTCTGCGCCTGATTCACCGCCTGGTCTTTCTGCAGTGTGGCCACGATCTGGTCGTGCACCGATGCTTCCGGCTGCACATAGGCCTGGTTATGCGCCTCCACCTTGATGATGTGGAAGCCGTACTCGGTCTGCACCAGTCCGCTGATCTGACCCACCGGCAGGCTGAAGGCGACCTTTTCAAAATTGGGCACCGTCTGGTTGCGCTGGATGAAGCCCAGCTCGCCGCCATTGGGCGCGCTGGCGTCATCCTGCGAGTACTTCTTGGCCAGCGCGGCAAAGTCCTTCGGCTTGGCCTGCACCTGCTTCAGCACGGTTTCGGCGCGCTTGCGCGTCGTCGCAATCTCGGCCGCCGCCGGAGTGGTGTCGGGGAACTTGATCAGAATGTGCGAGACCTTGACCTGTTCCGGATGGCTGTAGGTGTCCCGGTTCTGCTCGTAGAATTGATGCACCGCCGCCGGCGAGATCTGGATGCCCGCCGCAATCGCCGCCTGGTTGGCCAGCACCACCTCGATCTGCCGCTTTTCCGGCGCGTCGTAATTGCTCTGGTTGGCCTTGTAGAACGCCGCCAGCGCGGGCGCGTCGGCCTTCACGCTGTTCTGCAACTGCTCGGGATCGAGCACCACGTAATCGAAGGTCGCCTTTTCGTTCTGAACCTCAAACTGATGCCGCACTTCCGCCTGGCTGACCCGCACCGGATCCTCGATCAGGTCCTCGACCTTCGACACCATCAGGCCCTGGCGCAACTGCTCTTGCAGTTGCGGCAGCGTCACTTGCGAGGAGGCGAGCATTTGCGCCGCCTGCGCGTCGCCCACGTACTTGCCGCCCGGGTACAGCTCCGGAAGCTGCTGCCGCGCCGCCTGGGCGATTTCCGTGTTGGTCGGCGTCAGGCCCAACTGCCGGGCCTGGTCGACCAGCGCCTGCGTGGTGATCAGGTTGCGCAATGCCTGTTCGCCCAGCATGGGCAATAACTGCTGCGGAATCTGCTGCCCCTGCCCGAAGCGCTGCACCTGGCTGTTCAGGTCCTGACCGGTAATCTTGGTCCCATTCACCGTGGCCACGGTCTGATCTAACAGCGGCAGCGAGGAGTCGCCCTGCATGCCCTGCGGAATCAGGAACATTACCATGGCGATACAGATGATCACCAGGAAGCCACCCAGCACCCAGCGTGCGGTGGTGTCCCGCCGTCGGAAAAAATTCAGCATCGGAAATCCTTGTGGATGCCGCAGGCCCCTAGAGCAGAATCAGCATCGCTGTATCCCAGCCGAGCGTGCCGGCTGCGGCTTTTCCACCAGGAAAAGCCGCACGAGCCGACACGAAGCGGGCCCCACCAACGCGGATTCTGCTCTTGCAGGCACGGCAAATCACCTCATTATACAGCGTACCGGCCGGTTTGGCGGAGCTAGCGCCCGGAGCTGCTGCCCGCCGCGCGCGGATTGCGGGACCGGGAGTGTTCGCAGGGATCGGGACGCGCGCGGTGATTGTTCGTGCTCGAGGGTTGCTGCCATTTTTGCCACTGGCTGGCGGTCATGATGCGGTGCAACCGGTCGAGCAGCAGTTTGCGCTGCGGCGATTGCAGGTAGGAGTCCCGCTCCTGCTGGTGCAGCGTATACGCCTGTTCGCACATCGCATGGTACTGCGGCGCGTATTGCAGGTGGATGCTGTGCCGCAACTGGCCGGCATCTTGAATCACGCCCTCCACCTGCGTCACCTGCTGGGGCGTGAGCTGCAGCGTGGTTTGCAGGTGTTGCACGTACGTTTCCCGCTTGTGGGTAAAATAGCGCGCCTGCACCCCCGGCCATGCCCAGACCATGCCGGCAATGCCTGCCACCAGGCCCAGCACGAAGACAATCACCAGAATCGCGGAACTATGAAATCCTTTCGGCATAGGCCTCTATCGGGTGTGTCCTCCCAGCAGATCCGCCGGATCCTGCGACGGCTGGCTCACGCTCGCCAGCACTTCGGTCATCGCCGCCGGCTCGGGTTGATTCAGCACCGCGTAGGCGGCGCTCGCCGCCCGCACCGGCGCGGGCGTGCGCACTGCCGTCAGCCCGCCGACCAGCGCAATCAGCGCCACCACCGCCACCATGTAGGGCAGCAGATAGCGGAAGCTGCGCGTCAGCGAGGAATCCCACGCCTGCTCCGAGGCGCGATGGATCGACGCCCACACCGAACTCATCAGCGGCGGTGTGGCTTCCACCGCCCCCGCGTGCACCACGGTGCGCGACCACTGCGTCAACTCCCTATACTCGGCGCATTCGGCGCACGCCGCCAGATGGCGTTTCCCCTCCTCGCCCAGCACCGTGCCACCGTTCTCCAGCCGCTCACGCAACTGCTCGCATTCCTGCTTCCGGCTACTCATGCGAAGTCCCCTCCTTCGCCTGCTGCATCAACTGCTGGTACTCGTTGAGCATACGCTTGCGCGCGCGAAATAACGCCACCTTTACCGCCGAAATCCCCATGTGCGTGACCGTGCCGATCTCTTCCAGACTCAAATCCTGCATTTCCTTCATCACCAGCAGCATCCGGTCCCGCGGCTTCAGTTCCATCAGCAATTTGCCCGCCAGCTCCGTCGAGACCAGCTTCTGCAACACGCTTGCTGACGGATCCGGCATCATCCATTCCTGGTCTTCGCCGGTTTCCGCGGTGGTCGATACCTGTGGTGGCTGCCGTTTCCGTTTCCGCAGGTAGTCTACGCAATAATTCGTGGCTACGCGATAAATCCACGGCCGGAAGGGCATGCCCGGCATAAAGCCCTCCATGGCGAAGTACACTTTGGTGAAAATCTCCTGCACCAGGTCGGGCACCACTTCCCGGTACCGCACCACGTTCGCCACCAACCGCGTAATCGGCTGCTGATAGCGCGCGTATAGCTCTTCGAAGGCTGCTCCGTCGCCGTTCTGAATGCGCTGCACGAGCGGCAGGTCCACGTCCTCGTTTGGGGCGGCCCGATACGGAAGCGGCATGGTGAGCGCTTGCGCCAGCATACATAACCATCAACGCCGCAGCGATGGTGGAGGTTACTTGCTCCTCCTGTCGTTGCCGCACGGAAATTGCTGGCCTTTCCTCATAATGGTATGCTGATTCAGCCCCGGACACTACCCGGCGGCCACAGCGTCTTAGAGATCACTAGGCCGAGTAGTAAAAATGGATCAGCCGCGTCATCAGAACGTGCCCTCTAGCGCAGCGCCAGAATGGGGCGCACGGGGCCCCCAGTCTGGCGCGGGCACAAGCGGGGCGCGCGGCGCAGCCGCGCTGGGGCCCGCGCCAACAGACGACGCCTCGCCCTTTCTGATCCAAATCGGCCAGTTGTATGAGGGTCCGTTTGACCTGCTGCTCGACCTCATCCGCCGCCAGAATATCAACGTTTACGACATCCCCATCGCCGCCATCACCGGCGAATACCTTGCTTATCTGCAAACCCTCCGCGATCTGGATGTCGAGGTCGCGGCAGAATTTCTGGTGGTTGCGGCCACCCTCATCCAGATCAAGAGCAAGATGATGCTTCCGGCAGAACCGCTTCTGCCCGGCGAAGCCCCGCCGCCCGACCCGCGCGAAGAGCTGGTCCAGCGCCTGCTCGAATACGAGCAGTTCAAGCAGGCCGCCTCGCAGTTGCATGAACGCCAGCAACTGGAAGAGGCGAGCTGGTCGCGGCCGCAGCGCTGGGATCATCCGCCCGACGAAGATCCAGCCCAGTTGGCCGTAGGCGTGCATGACCTGGTGGCGACATTCCGCCAGGTGCTGGAGCGGCTGCGCGAGCGCCCACAGCTCACCCTGGCGCCGGAGGAAGTGAGCGTGCGCAGCATGATCGAGCACATTCACCGCCTGCTGACGCGGACGGAAGATCCGGTGCCCATCCGCCCTCTGTTCCAGCAGGCAGCCAGCAAGCAGGCGCTGCTGGCGTCGTTTCTGGCCATTCTGGAACTGGTGCGGTTGCAGGTCGCCATGCTGCGTCAGGACCGCCCGTTTGGCGATATTCTGCTGAAACGCCATCGCCGCTTTCATCAGGCGTGGCTGGATTTTCTGGCGCAGTCCAAACCTGCGAGTGGGGAGAGTGAGTGAGCGAGATCGTTTCCGCCATCGAAGCCATTATTTACGCTGCCGAGGAGCCCGCGACGGTGGCCCAGATGGCGGCGGCGCTGGGGGTCGAGGCCGCCGAGGTGCAGGCCGCGCTCGAACAACTGGCCGCGCGCTACGCGCCCGATGAATTTGGCATTGAACTGCGCGCCATCGCCGGCGGCTATCGCATGGCCACCAAGGCGCAGCATCACGAGGCCGTGCGCCAGTTCCTCAAGAGCCTCAAACCGCGCATCCGCCTTTCGCTCGCCGCCCTCGAAACGCTCGCCGTCATCGCCTACAAGCAGCCGGTGACGCTGCCGGAAATCCGCGACCTGCGCGGCGTCGATCCCGCCGGCGTCATCAACACCCTGCTGGACAAAAAGCTGGTCTCGACCGCCGGCCGCAAGGAAGTCGTCGGCAAACCCATCCTCTACCGCACCACCCGCGATTTCCTGGTCCAGTTCGGCCTCAGCAGCCTGCGCGATCTGCCCACGCTCAAAGAATTCGAAGAAATGGCGCAGGCGGGTCTCGAAGGCATCGAAGTCGAAGCACCGGCTGGCGGCGAGGCTCCCGCTGCCGCCGGCGATCAGTCTTCCGGCCGGTAAATGCCCGGCGGCAGCCGGTCCGTCCATGGCGGATCCAGGCCGTACTTGCGCCGCTTCTCCAGCAGCGTCTTGGCGCTGATGCCCAGCGCCGCTGCCGCCGCCTGCTTGCGGCCGCGAAAGCGCTGCAACACGGCGGCGATGTGGTCCTTCTCGACCTCGGCGAGCGTCTTCTCCACCGGCGCGCCCGTCGCCGCGGCCTGCACATAAGCCGGAAGGTGTTCGGCGCCGATCTCGTCGCGTTCGCAGAAAATCACCGCCCGGCTCAACAGGTTGCGCAGCTCGCGCGCGTTACCGGGGTAGTCGTAGGCCACCAGCGCCCGTTTCGCGGTGGCGCTCAAGCGGCGCGGATGCTCGTGCGCCGACTCCGTCAGAAAATGTTCCGCCAGCGGCAGAATGTCGTCCCGCCGCTCGCGCAGGGGCGGAATGGGCACCGGCAGCACAAAGAGGCGGTAATACAAATCTTCGCGGAATTCCCGCCGCTCGACCGCCTGCGCCAACTCCACATTCGTCAGCGCCACCAGCCGCGCCTCAATCTGGATGGAGGTATGCCCGCCCAGCCGTTCAAACGATTTCTCTTCGATGACGCGCAACAGTTTGGCCTGTAACGGCAGACTCAGGGAAGCAATTTCATCCAGGATCAGCGTGCCTTCGCCGGCCAGTTCCAGCCGCCCCGGTTTGGCCTGGTACGCGCCGGTGAAGGCGCCTTTTTCATAGCCGAACAGTTCGCTTTCGAGCAGCTCCGCCGGCAGGCTGGCGCAGTCGATCTTGACCACCGGCTTGTGCCGCCGCGGCCCCAGAAAATGCAGCAGTTGTGCGAGCTGATCCTTGCCGGTCCCGCTTTCGCCCGCAATCAACACCGTCGCCGGCAAGCTGGCGGCCTTACGCACCAGCTCCAGCACCTGTTGCGAGGCCGCATCCGCGGCGATCCACACCGGCAATGCGCGCACCGCGCCCTCCCACTGCGCCTCGGAACTCACGCTGTCATTTTACGCTTGCCCGTGGCGCGGGCGGGGGGTGAGGGATACGTGCGGCGCGCCGGACCAGAGCCGCTCCAGATCGTAGAAGCGGCGCGTGCGCGGGGAAAAGATATGGACCATGAAGTCCACGTAGTCGAGCGCCAGCCACTCGCCCTGCCGTTTGCCTTCGCGCTGCGCCGGCCGGAAGCCCTCCTGCTCCAGCCGCTCTTCCACGGCATCGGCGATCGCTTCCATCTGGTGGGGATTGGTGCCATGGCAGATCAGGAAGTAATCACAGAAATCCGCCTGCTGGCGCAAATCGAGCAGCACCAGGTCGAGCGCCTTCTTGTCCGCCGCCGCGTTGGCGGCCGCCCGCAGTGCCCGGCGCAGTTTGGTATCCGAAGTCTTACTCATGAAGTTGATAGAGCCCTGCGCGCTGGATGTAGCGCGCCACCGCCGCGGGAACCGCCGCGCTGCGCTTGCGCGCGATGGTCGGGCGCGAGGCCGGGCGTGGCTGCGCCCGTAAACGACGCACTGCGTCGTTTACCCCGTCTTGACGCTCGGCTGCGCTGGGGACCCCGAGAGCCCCCGCGCCGCCTTCGCGCAGCGCCTGGCGCGCGGAACTGGCGCTGACCGGCTGCGCGAAATCCGGCAGCCAGTGAAGACGCGTGCCGCCGCGCAACCGCAGTCCGTCCTGCCTTGCTTGCGTAATCATATTTGCGGGCACCACGTCCGGCAGACGTTTGCCGGCGCCCCGTCCCAGCACCACCCAATCACAGCGCGCCAGCAGCTCGCGCCAGCGGTGCCACTGCGGCAGCGTGGCAAAGCTGTCCGCGCCCACGATGAAGTACAGCCGCTCACCCCAGCCATGCTGCCGCATCCAGCGCAGTTGGTCAATGGTGTAGGTGGGCCGGCCGGGCGTATCCGGAACCTCCAGCGGCAGCCAGTTCGACCGTCCGTTGAGCGCCAGCGCCAGCATCGCATAGCGGTCGGCGTAGGATGCCAGTGGCGGCCGCCGGCGGTGCCAGGGCGAGGGCGCCGGCACAAAACATACCCGCGCCAGCCCGCAGGTGCGCTCCGCCGCCCGTGCCATCGCCAGGTGGCCGGCATGCACCGGATCAAACGTTCCGCCCAGCACGCCCACGCGCTCCCTGCGCGGCGGCTTCACGAAGCGGCTGCCTCTGGCGGCTCGAGCTTCGTTTCCCGCAGCCGCTGTGCCAGCGCGTACTTCAGGGCGTCCACGCCGGCTCCGGTCACCGCCGAAATCTCATGCAGTGGCTGCTGCCGCAGCACCGCCAGCGCCCGCAAGGCCGCCAGCTTATCGGCGTCGGCGATATCCACTTTGCTGGCCACCAGCAGCGCCGGCTTCTCGCTCAGACCCGCGCCAAAATCGCGCAGTTCGCCTTCAATCACCTCGACATCGTGCACCGGGTCGCGGCCGCTGAAGCCGGACACATCCACCAGATGCGCCAGCACCCGCGTGCGTTCGATGTGCCGCAGAAAGCGCGTGCCCAGCCCCGCGCCGGCGTGCGCGCCCTCGATCAAACCCGGCACGTCCGCCACCACGAAGCTGTCGGCATCCTCGTCGCCGGAGATGCGCACCACGCCCAGATTGGGGGTCAGCGTCGTAAACGGATAGTCGGCAATTTTCGGCCGTGCCGCCGAGAGCACCGAAATCAGCGTGCTCTTACCCACGTTCGGAAATCCCACCAGCCCGACCTCGGCCAGCAGCTTCAGCTCCAGCTTCAGCTTCCGGAACTCGCCCGGTTGGCCCGGCTCGACGCGCCGTGGCGCCTGGTTGGTCGAGGTGGCGAAGCGCGCATTGCCGCGCCCGCCATGGCCGCCGTGCGCCAGAATCTGCTGCTGGCCCGGTTCGGTGAAATCGGCCAGCCGTTCGCCGCTCAGCGCGTCGGCGACGACGGTTCCCACCGGCACCCGCAGCACCACGTCGCGGCCGCGCTTGCCCTGGCGGTTGCTGCCTTCGCCGTGACCGCCGCGACCGGCCTTATGTTCGGGATTGAAGCGGAAATGGACCAGGGTGTTGTGACGTTCCGAGCTTTCCAGAATGACGTCGCCGCCGTCGCCGCCGTCGCCGCCGCTCGGTCCCCCGCGCGGCACAAACTTCTCCCGCCGGAAGGCCAGACAGCCATTGCCCCCGCCGCCTGCCTGAATCCGGATCTCTACTTCGTCAACAAACATTTTATTGGCGCGGGCCCCGGCGCGGCTCCGCCACGCGTCCCGCTTGTGTTCGCGGCCTTCCTCAGGCGCTCACGCGGACGTTCACGAACTTGCCCCGCCCGCCCCGGTCGACAAACTCCACCACGCCCGCCACGCGCGCGTACAGGGTGTCGTCCTTGCCCCGGCCGACATTCTCGCCCGGCTTCAGGGGTGTGCCGCGCTGGCGCACCAGAATGGTGCCACCCAGCACGCGCTCGCCGCCGTAGCGCTTGATGCCCAGCCGCTGCGCGTTCGAATCGCGTCCGTTGCGGGAACTGCCTAATCCTTTTTTGTGTGCCATGGAATCTGCCGCCTAAAGCTGAATGTCCTGGATGCGCACCCGCGTGATCGCCTGCCGGTGGCCTTGCAGTTTCTTGTACTGCTTCTTGCGCTTGTAATGGAAGACCAGAATCTTGCGGTCGCGGTCGTGAGCCTCGACCTTTGCGCTCACGCGCGCGCCCGTACCGGCGCGCACCCCCGACCCATCTTCGCTGACTGCCAGAACATCGGCGAACTCGACCGCTTCGCCGGCTGCCTGGGGAAGCTTCTCCACCGTCAGCACATCGCCCGGACTTACCCGGTATTGCTTGCCGCCGCTGCGTATGACTGCGTACATGTAGGACTCTCCGTGTGCGCAGTAGCCCGTCGAACGGCGCAAGCGCAGACCCTAATGATAGCAGAAGCCGGCGCAACGTCGTGGCGGAGCCGCGGCCGGCGATGTGCCTCAGGCCACCCGGTGCAGTTTCGTCAGGGCGGCGGTGGCCGCCACTACCTTGAGCGCGACCGGGGCCGCAGCCGTGGATTCGCCAATGACTTCGTTCCAGGTGTGGGCGTAGGCACTCATGCAGCGCGCGCAGCGCAGTCCGTAACTACCATCGTCCCAACGCGCGCGCACCCACTGGTGATTGCAGGTGTGATTCTGCCACTGCCGCAACAACCCTTCGATCAGTTTCATTGCTTTCCCCCCCGATACTCACATTTGCGAAGCCACGTGCCTATGTGAGTACCTGCTTATTGGATGAAGGGAGAAAAAAATAGGATGCGCAGCCTGCGCATCCTATTTTTCGGTGGGGAGGCACGAGGCCTCCCAAGTGGGTGGGAAGTGCTACTTCTTCTTCTTTGCGGGCTTTTTCTTCGCGGCCTTCTTCGCCGGTTTCTTGGTAGCCATATTTTCCTCCTTTGCGATCTTCCAACCCCATCCTGTGGGGTTGTGGAAATCACAACCCAAGATATATGGCCTCCACTACTCCCGAGTCAAGCAAAATCGTTCTTTTTTTGAAAAAAAATTCTTGACATCGGTCCGCTCGTTTTGGCAGTCACTGCACTCGTTAAGATTTCGCGTGCAGCTTGCGTGACTTCTCCTCCACTTTGCGAATGAGTTCCTGTTTGTACTCGACGAGTTTTTTTGCCAGCGCCGCATCCGACAACGCCAGGATCTGCGCCGCCAGCACCGCGGCGTTGGTCGCGCCGCCCGCGCCCACCGCCATCGTTGCCACCGGCACGCCCGCCGGCAGCATCGCCGTCGATAGCAGCGCGTCAAATCCGGAAAGCGGCGTCGTCGCCAGGGGCACACCGATCACCGGCAAGGTGGTTTCCGCCGCCAGTGCCCCGCCGAGCGCTGCCGAAGCGCCCGCGCCGGCGATGATCACCTTCAGGCCGCGCGCGATCGCGGTGCTCCCGAACTCCGCCGTGCGCGCCGGGGAGCGATGCGCCGAAATCACGTCCATGGTGTAGGGAATGCCGAACTTGGCGAGTTGCTCGGCGGCGTGCTGCATCACCGGAAGATCGGTATCGCTGCCCATCAGGATGGCGACGAGCGGGGTAGAAGCATTAGGCATGAATGGAGTCTCCTTGTAATTGGCCAATATCGCGGCGCACCTGCATGCCGCGGAAATGAAGGAAGTCGAACGCGTGATAACAGGCGCCCAGCGCCTGGCCGAGCGCGCCGCCGCTCGCCGCTGCGGCCAGCACCCGGCCACCGTGGGTCAGCCACTGACCCTCGGCGTGCCGCGTGCCCGCGTGAAAAATCTGTACGCCCGCGAGCTGGCCCGCGGCGTCGAGGCCGTCGATGGCGTCGCCCCGCGTGGGCGTTCCCGGGTAGCCCTCCGCGGCTGCCACCACGCACGCGCCCCAGGGCGCCAGTGCGCCCGCCGGCGGCGGCTGCAGCGCGGCGCCGCGCGCGGCGGCCGCCAGCACCGCTGCCAGGTCCCCGCCCCAGCAGGGCAGAATCGCCTGCGTTTCCGGATCGCCGAAACGTACGTTGTATTCCAGTACCTTCGGGCCCGCGGCGGTGAGCATCAGGCCGCAATAGAGCACACCCACGAAGGGCGTCCCCATGGCGCTCATGCCCGCCAGCGTGGGTTCGATGGTTTTCTCTTCGATCGTCTGCTGCAGTTCGTGCGGCAGCAGCGCTGCGCTGCAGATCGCCCCCATGCCGCCCGTATTCGGTCCCTGATCGCCCTCCCGCAGCCGTTTGTGATCGCGCGCCGGCAGCAGCGTCAGGTATTGCTCGCCATTGCAGATGGCCAGCACGCTCAGCTCGGGGCCGCGCAACCGCTGCTCGATCACCAGCCTGCCGTACTGCGCCAGCATCGCTTCCGCCGCGGCTTCTGCTTCCGCCGCGGTTTCCGGCACCACCACGCCCTTGCCGGCCGCGAGGCCATCGGCTTTCAGCACTGCGACGCCACCCATTACCTGCAGCGCCCGCCGCGCCGCCGCCGCCGAATCCACCGCCGCGAACCGCGCCGTCGGGATTTCATAGCGCGCCATGAATTCCTTGGCGAAAACTTTGCTGCTCTCCAACCGCGCCGCCGCCCGCGCCGGCCCAAACACCAGCTTGCCCTGCGTGCGCAGCGCATCGGCGATGCCTGCCGCCAGCGGCGCTTCCGGCCCCACCACGGTGAGGTCGATGCCGTGCGCGGCAATCGCCGCCAGCACCGTCGCCGCGTCGCTTGCGTCACCCGCCAGACAGCGCACCCCTGCGGCCGCGATGCCATCGTTGCCCGGCAGTGCCAGCACCGCTTCGGCCTGCGGCGACTGCGCCAGCTTCCAGCAGAGCGCATGTTCGCGTCCGCCGCCGCCCAACACCAGAATCTTCATGCCTGTTCCCCCGTGGCCTCTTCTACGGCCAGCGCGCCCGTCAGGCTGCGCACCGCGTCCACGCCGTGCCGCCGGCAAAACTTCTTCAGCTCGCGCAGCACGTTCTCGGTCGCTTTGGGATCCCAGAAGTTCATGGTGCCGATTTGCACCGCGCTGGCGCCGGCCAGCAGAAACTCCACCACGTCGCGGCCGCTGGCGATGCCGCCCACGCCGATCAGCGGCAGCTTTACCGCCTGAGACGCCTCCCACACCATGCGCAGCGCCAACGGCTTGATCGCCGGCCCCGACAGCCCTGCCACCACGCGCGCAAACCGCGGCCGCCGCGTCTCCGGGTTGATCGCCATGCCCAAGAACGTATTCACCAGCGAGATCGCGTCCGCGCCCGCCGCCTCGGCCACGCGCGCCATCTCCGCAATGCTGGTGACGTTGGGGCTGAGCTTCACGATCAATGGCCGCCGCGTCACCCGCTTCACCGCCGTCACCAGTTCGTGCAGCAGTCCGGCGTCGGTGCCGAACACCATGCCGCCGCAGGCGGTATTGGGGCAGCTCACATTCAGCTCGTAGGCTGCGATGCCTTCGCCCTGGTTCAGCATTTCCACCGTGGCGACGTAGTCCTCCACGCTTTCGCCGAACACGTTGGTAATCACGGTCACGCCCAACTGCCGCAGCCGCGGCAGCCGCGTCTGCAGAAACGCCGCCGCGCCGATGTTCTGCAGCCCCACGGAATTCAGCATGCCGGCCGCGGTTTCCAGCAGCCGCGGACTGGGATTGCCGGCCATGGGCGCGCGCGACAGGCCTTTGGTGATCACCGCCCCCAGCCCCGTCAGCCGCACGATATCTTCGAATTCATTGCCGTAGCCAAACGTCCCGCTGGCTGCCATCACGGGGTTGGGGAGATGCAGTCCGGCGATATCAACAGACAAGTCCATGCAGGGTGGGGGCCAAAGGCCAGCTTTATAATAATCGCCTATGCCGGAAATCGACGCGCAAATGGCGCTCATCGCCAAAGGCGCCGACGAGCTCATCGCCCCCGCCGAGCTGCGCGAGCGCCTGGACGCGGCCCGCGCCGCCGGCCGTGTGCTTCAGGTCAAGGCCGGCTTTGATCCCACCGCGCCCGACCTGCACCTCGGCCATACCGTCCTGTTGCGCAAGCTCAAGCATTTTCAGGATCTCGGCCACCAGGTCATCTTCCTCATCGGCGACTTTACCGGCCTGATCGGCGATCCCACCGGCCGCAGCGAAACCCGTCCGGCCCTCACCCGCGCCGAAATCGACGCCAACGCCGCCACCTACCGCGCTCAGGTCTTCAAGCTGCTCGACGAGCGCCGCACCCGCGTCGCCTTCAACAGCGAGTGGCTGGGCGCGCTCACCGCCGCCGACTTCGTGCGCCTCTGCGCCCAGTGCACCGTGGCGCGCATGCTCGAACGCGACGATTTTCAGAAGCGTTATCAGGCCGGCCAGCCCATCTCCATCCACGAATTCCTGTATCCGCTGGCGCAGGCCTACGATTCGGTCGCGCTGCATGCCGACGTCGAGCTGGGTGGCACCGATCAGAAGTTCAACCTGCTGCTCGGCCGTGAAGTCCAGCGCGCCTACGGCCAGCCCGCGCAGATCATCCTCACCGTTCCGCTGCTCGAGGGCCTGGACGGCGTGCGCAAAATGTCGAAATCCTTCGGCAACTACGTCGGCATCACCGAGCCCGCCGAGACCATGTTCGCCAAGCTGATGTCCATCTCCGACGAGCTCATGTGGCGCTACGCCCTGTTGCTCACCGATCAGAGCGAGGCCGAAATCGCCTCCACCCGCGCCGCCGTCGCCGCCGGCCGCCGCCATCCCATGGACGTCAAAAAAGACCTCGCCGAAACCATTACCGCCGATTTCCAGGGCCGCGAGGCCGCGGCCGCCGCCCGCGCCGCCTTCGCGCGCGTGGTGCAGGGCGGGGAAGCGCCCGCCGCAATCCCCGGGCGCCCGGTGAGTGCCAGCGACCGCCTCGACAAGCTCCTGGTCGAGGCCGGCCTGGCCCCGTCGGTCAGCGCCGCCGCGCGGCTGATTGAAGCCGGCTCGGTTTCGCTCGATGGCGCCATTTACCGCGAGACGCGCCTGCCGGCGCTCCTCGCCCAGCCGGTGGTGATCAAAGTCGGCAAGCACCACTACGCCCGCCTGCTGCCCCGCCCGGCTAAAATAACGTCATGAAGTTCCGCTTTTCGGTTCTGATGGTGGCGCTGCTGTGCGCGCTGACGCTCGGCGCGCAATCCCTCGGCAGCCCGCGCGTCACCTACGCCCGCAGCTTCCAAGGCTCGGTGCCGCCCTTTTTCCAGATCGAAGTCTACCGTGACGGCCGCGCCACCTACGCCGCCCGCGAAAAAGCCGGCATGCCGCTCACGACCCTGAGTTTCACCGCCTCACCGCAGGCGCTGCAGGAAATCTTCGCCGGCGTCCGCGCGCTGCACGATTTCGCCGGCTCCACGCTCCAGTCAAAGCAGAACGTCGCCTACACCGGCGACAAAATGCTCGCCTACGACGACGACAGCCATCACACCTCGCAGCAGTTCACCTACACCACCAACCAGCACGCGGCGGCTCTGGTCAGCCTGTTTGAGGGCATTTCCGTCACCGGCATGGACGCCATCCGCCTCCAGCGCGCCCTCCAGTACCAGCCCCTCGACGTGCTCCAGATCATGAACCAGATCGAAGCCGACTGGGCCGGCCACCAGATGGCCGAGCCCCAGCTCCTCGCCCCCACCCTCCAGGCCACCCTTGCCAACCCCAACATCATGGACGCCGCCCAAAAACGCGCCCGCAAACTGCTGCAAGAGTTTGCCAAGGCGAAAGATTAGCGCGCTGGGGTTGGCAAGGCTACGCAGCCCGCAGCGGGTTGTGCCAGCGCAGCCCGGGGAAGCGGGCGAAGTCGGCATCGGCGGAATGCAGTTGCGCCTGGTACTCAATGGCGAGTGCCGCAAGATGGGCATCCGTGGTGAGATTGCCGCCTATTCCCAAGCGCTCAACCATGCCGAAAAGGATGCGGGCGTGATCCGGCCCGGGAGCCACGATGCTCACTTGGGGCAGCTCGAGCCAGGACCGCATGTGGCCACAGGCCTCGGCAGCCGAAAACGGCTGCGTCCATACGCGCGCCTGAGTCGAGACCCTGAGGAAGCCCAGCAGCACCACCCACGCCAGCGCTACCGGTTCGGTTCCGTTCAGCAGTTCCAGCCACCAGCTACGCGCTGATTTGTGGTGCCGGGATGCCGCGTCGTAGGCGTACAGCAGAAGATTCACGTCGGGAAGAATCAGTCGCTCGCCACCTTTCGGGGCACGCGCTTGCGGGACCCGTTCTTGTCCTGCATTTCCTGCCGCCTTTGGCCGAGAAAACTCTCGGTCTCAAGCTGATCGTAGAGCTGGTTCATGCGATCGGGGTCAAAACCCGGGCGTAAGCCCAGCGGACGAGCCGCGTACCGGAACCGCTTGCGCGCAAGCCCCGGTGCACCCGCGAAGGCCCGGCGCAGGAGTTGATTCACCGTCGGTTTGAGCGTGGCGCCAGTGCGCCGCATTTCCTGGCTGAGCAGTGCCGCCACATCGGGATCGAGGGTAAGCGTCGTCCTCACGACAACATCATGATGTCGTCGCGCTCCGATGTCAAGATGATCGGAACTCCGGCCAAGGCGGAGCACTAACTGGCGAACGGCTCTTCAATCGACGGGCTCTGGGGCGTGAACCACTCCGCGCCCTCCGGCGTGATGTGCATGTCGTCCTCCAGCCGCACGCCGAATTCGCCCACAATGTAAATGCCCGGCTCGTCGCTGAAGGTCATGTTGGCGGCGATCGGCCGCCGGTCGCCCTGCACCAGGTAGTACCATTCGTGGCCGTCGAGCCCGATGCCGTGGCCCAGGCGGTGGGAGAAATATTTGTAGCCTGGCCCGTAGCCGGCGTCGGTGATCACCTTGCGCGCCGCGGCATCGACCGACTCCATGGGCACGCCCGGCCGCGCCGCGGCGCGCGCCGCCCGCTGTGCCTGCTGCACGATGGCGAAGACTTTCTTCATCTTGTCGCTCGCCTTGCCCAGCACAAAAGTGCGGGTGATGTCGCTGGTATAGCCTTCGACCTGGCAGCCGTCGTCCAGCATCACCGGCGTTCCTTCCAGAATTTGCTGCGGCTCGCGCGAGCCGTGCGGCAGCGCCGTGTACTGGCCCACGTTGATGCTCGCCCCGCCGGGTAAGCCCAGCCGCCGGTAGCCCGCATCAATCCAGGCCGAAACCTGATGCTGCGTCATGCCCGGCCCATGCGTCCGCAGCCCCTCCCACACCGCCTTGTACAGCGAAAGCGTCGCGTTATTGGCAACCTGCATCAGCGCCAGCTCCGCTGCGCTCTTCACCGAGCGGCAGCCCGCCGTCACCGGCGTGGCGCTGACGATCTTCGCCCGTCCCGCGGCCGCGGCTATGCCCGAGGCCATGAAGTACGGCGTCTTTTCTTCGATGCCCAGTGTCCCCGTCGCCACGCGCAGGTCCGCCAGCGCGTGCGCGATCAGTTCGTAGGGGCTTTCGTTTTCCTGCCAGGTGCGCACGTCATGGCCGAAGCGGATCTGCTCGAGCGCCCGGTTTTTCTCGAACGCCGGGGTGATGTAGACGGGATCGCCGGAGCGCGGCAGCAGCATCCCCATGGTGCGCTCGCTCGTGAACCAGTGCATACCGGTGAAATAAATCAGCGAGCTGCCGCCTTCCATGAAGAGGGCGTCGATTTTGTGCACCCCCATGAGCTCCTGTGCCCGCGCCAGGCGTTGGCGCCGCTCGCCTTCGGTGATGGGCACGACCTTGGGCGCGACCGGTTCCAGCGCCAGAAGGGCGGCGGGTAGCGGCGGTGCGCCAGCGGTTTCCGCTGCAGCTGCAGAGCGATGGCCACAGCCGCTGAGCGCCAGCGGCATGGCCGCGGCGCCCAGGGCGCTGGTTTTGAGGAATTGGCGGCGATTGGGTTGCATGCCGGGGAATATAGCAGACACTGCATGTGGAATTACAATGGAAAACGCTGGCCCGCATAAAATCCTATGACCGCCGACCTGGCCATCTACCCCGGCTCGTTCGACCCGCCCACGCTCGGGCACCTCGACCTGATCGAGCGCGGCAGCCGCATCTTTCCCCGGCTGCTGGTCGCGGTGCTGCGCAATTCGGACAAGCAGGCGCTATTCAGCGTCGAAGAGCGCCTGGAGATGCTGCGCGAAATGACCGCATCGCTGGCCGGCGTCGAGGTCTGCGAGTTCGACGGCCTGCTGGTGGATTTCGCCGAGCGCCGCGGCGCCCGCGCGCTGCTGCGCGGCATCCGCGCCATCAGTGACTACGAGTACGAGTTTCAGATGGCCTGGATGAACCGCCGCATGGCGCCCGCCCTGGAAACCGTCTTCCTGATGCCCGGCGAAGCCTACGCCTACCTCAGCTCGCGCCTGGTGAAAGAGGTCGCCGCCGGCGGCCGCCTCGTGGCCGGCATGGTCACCCCCGAAGTCGAACGCCGCCTCCGCGCCAAACTCGCCCCCCGCGGAGCGGGCCGGTGAGGCTGGCGGCGCGCAGCGCGCGCATCGCCATCTCCGGCACTGCGGCGGTGATGAGCGAGGCCGCGCGCCTCAAGGCCGAGGGCCGCGACCTGGTCGATTTCGGCGCCGGCGAGCCGGATTTTGCAACGCCGGAAAACATCACCGCCGCCGGCATCGCCGCACTCGCGGCCCACAATACCAAATACACTCCCACCGCCGGCACTGCCGCCCTGCGCGCCGCCATCGCCGCCGCCCACCGCCGCGACTTCGGCTCCGATTATGCAGCGGACGATGTGCTCGTCACCTCCGGCGGCAAGCACGGCCTGTTCAATGCCATCAGTTCGCTGGTCGACGACGGCGACGAGGTGATCCTGCCCGCGCCCTACTGGGTCAGCTTCCGCGACCAGATCCGCTACGTGGGCGCCACGCCCGTCCTGGTCGAAGCCGGCGAAGCCGCCGGCTTCTCGCTTTCGCTCGCCGCCATCGAGCGCGCCCTCACACCCCGTACCCGCGCCATTCTGCTGAATTCGCCCAACAACCCCAGTGGCGCCGTCCTGCCGCCGGAGCTGTTTCGCGCCGTGCTCGCGCTCTGCCGCGAGCACCGGCTCTGGCTGCTCAGCGACGAGTGCTACGCCCGCCTGGTCTACGACGCCAGGCCCTACAGCGTCGGCGCCGAGCCTGGCGCCCGCGAGCGCGCCATCATCTGCGGCTCGCTCTCGAAGACCTACGCCATGACCGGCTGGCGCATCGGCTACGTCCTTGCTCCCCCGGCCGCGCGTGCGGCCATGCTGGCGTTGCAATCCCACTCCACCGGCAACGCCACCACTTTTGCGCAAGCCGGCGCCGTCGAAGCGCTCAGCGGCCCCCAGGACGCCGTCGTGGCCATGCTTGCCGCCTACCGCGAACGCCGCGGGCTGATCGTCGCCGGTCTGAACGCCTTGCCCGGCGTGAGCTGCCAGCTCCCCGCGGGAGCCTTTTATGCCTGGGCGAATGTCTCCGGCGCCCTGACCCGCCTGGGCATGTCGACGGCCAACGAACTGGCGCAGAAACTGCTGCGCGAGGCCGGCGTAGTCACCGTTCCCGGCGAAGTCTTTGGCGGTCCCGCCCACCTGCGTTTTTCCTATGCCGCCGCGCCCGAAGTCATCGCCGCGGGCCTCCAGCGGCTGCGCACAGTGCTACACTGATCTTGTCGTGCCTTTGTACGAATATGAGTGCCAGCGCTGCCACCGGCGCGTCGAAAAAATCCAATCGTTCTCAGCCGAACCCCTCAAGACCTGCCAATTCTGCGGCGGACCTTTGGAGAAGCTGATCTCCGCTCCGGCGATCCAGTTCAAAGGCACCGGCTGGTACGTCACCGACTACGGGCACTCCAACACCTCGACGGCAGCTTCCCACGAGCCCCACACTAACGGTGATACGGCGAAACCAACCGACACCGCGAAGTCGGCCGACGCCCCCAAGCCCGCCTCCACCGCCGCGACAAAATCCAGCGATTAGCCCCGCAGCATCGAATGGCGGGAAAAAACTGACGACTGAAAACTGATAACTGATAACTTAGAACCGTGAGTGTTCGCCTCACGATTCTCGGCAGCGGCAGCCGCGGCAACGCTGCGATTCTTGCAACCGAATCCACCTGTCTGTTGCTCGATGCCGGCTTCAGCCGCCGCGAGCTGCTGCGGCGCATGATGCTCGCCGGTATCGCGCCGGAGCGCCTCGACGCTGTCCTGATCACCCACGAGCACAGCGACCACGTTGCTGGCCTGCCCCGCCTGGCGGCGAAATTCCCCGTCCCGATCTTTATCAACGGAGCCACCCGCGCCGCTCTCGGTGCGGCCGGCGACGCCCTGCCGCGGGTTGAGTGCTTTGCCACCGGCGCAAGCTGGCAAATCGGCGACATCGCCGTTCAGTCCTTTGCCATTCCCCACGACGCCGCCGATCCGGTCGCCTTCCGCTTCTGTGCCGCGGGCGTCCGCGTCGTGTTCGTCACCGACCTTGGCTATTTGCCCGAAAACGTCCGCCTGCAATTGCACCACGCCGACTGCGCCGTGGTGGAATCCAACCACGATCTCGAGATGCTCAAAACTGGCGGCTATCCCTGGGAGTTAAAGCAGCGTGTCCTCGGCCGACGCGGCCATTTGTCCAATACCGGCCTGGCCGAGTTTCTCAGCGACGGTTTTGATGGCTCCGCCGCCCACGTGGTGCTCGCCCACCTGAGCGAAAACAACAACTTGCCCAGCCTCGCCCTGCTTTCGGCCGAACGCGCCCTCGCCCCGCGCTCCTCCCGTCCCCAGCTTCACGTCGCCCCGCAGCGCGAGCCCATGCCATCTATCGTGTTATGAACCTGAAAGATCTGCCCTTGGGTGAGGCTGCGCCCGAGCGCGTCAACGCCATCGTCGAAATTCCCAAAGGCACGCGCGCCAAGTACGAGTACGACGTCACGCTGGGCGTGTTCCGCCTCGACCGTGTCCTCTACGCCTCCATGTTCTACCCCACCGCCTACGGCTTTCTGCCCAGTACGCTCGCCGAGGACGGCGATCCGCTCGATGTGCTGGTGTTGATCAGCGAACCCCTCGATGTTGGCGTTATGCTGGAGGCCGCCCCCATCGGCATGCTCAAAATGCGCGATGAAAAAGGCGCGGACGACAAGGTCCTGGCCGTCGCCACCCACGACCGCACCTACCGCGAGGTGCGCGAGCTCGAGCACGTCGCCGAAGACGAGCTGCGCCTCATCGAACACTTCTTCCGCACCTACAAGACTCTCGAGTACAAAGACGTCGTCAGCCAGGGCTGGCTCGGCCGCAGCCACGCCTACGCCCTCATTGAGGCCTCCCGCCAGCGCTACGCCGCCACGCCCCACTCCTGAGCCTTCTGGCCTGCAGGCGGTTACGCCCCCGCGTACCCCCGCCGGTGTCGTGCTCAAGCTGACCGCTGACAAGCTGATCCGCTGACCGCCACGCATCCTGTAAGTGATTGAAAAATATCCCTTTAGCCAACAAACCATTGACGGCCGGACGGCGTCATTGCTAGAGTCACTGATGGCGGATGTCTTTCTCCCCGGGCCGCCTCCGGACTTTCCTTGCGCAAACGCTATTACATCTTTATGGTCCGCCATGACTGGGACGGCCAGGTTGATCGAGTCCCGATCCCGGTAAGGTGGGTTGTCGCGTTTGTCATCTGTGCTGCCGTGGGTCTGGTCACGATTGCCGGTTTTGCCGGCTCCTACGGTCGCATGCTCATCAAGGTACAGGCCTTCAACGAGCTGCGCTCGCGCCAGAACCTGCTCGAGTCCCAGCTGGATCACACCCGCAAGGATGCCGATACCTATAAAGCTGAGGTCGCCAGCCTGGGCAGTCTGGCCAGTGAAGTCAGCGCCCTGTACAACTTCAAGCACAACGCCAGCCTCAAGGATCGCGTCCGCAACGCCAGCCGCACCCCTGGCCTGCCTCTGGCCGCCTCGGCCAACCTGGTGCCGGCCAGCCAGATTTACGCCGACACCCTCAGCAGCTTCCAGGTGCTCGAAACCCGCGCCATGGCAGCCTCTCTGCCCCTACACAACCGCATGGGCGCCTGGGAGCCGGACATCTGGCCGGTGCGCGGCCGCATCACCAGCAGCTTCGGCGAACGCATCGATCCCTTCCAGGGAGAAGGCGCCTTTCACGCCGGCATTGACATTGCCGTGCCCTTTGGTACGTCAGTCCATGTCACCGCCGACGGCGTCGTGGTGTTTGCCGGCATCATGGATGGCTATGGCCGCACGGTCATTGTCGATCACGGCCACGGCGTGCAAACCCTCTACGCCCACATGTCGAGCTTAGCCGTCGCCGTCGGCCAGCAGGTCGATCGTGATGAGGTCGTCGGGTATGTCGGTGAGAGCGGTTGGACCACGGGTCCTCACCTCCACTACGAAGTGCGCATTCACCACGCCCCGGTGAATCCGTACAGCTATTTGCGCTAAGCGCAAATAGCTGTACGCCCTGCGTAGCCGCGCAGCGCGAAGCAGGGCAACCCGCCGGTGCCAGGCATCCAGCCCGCGCAGCGCGAAGCAGGGCAACCCGCCGGCGCCAGACATCCAGCCCGCGGTAGCGCGAAGCAGGGCAACCCGCCGGCGCCGCGCCTCCAGAATTATTCCCTTCTCCCAAGGAAACCCCAGGCCCGCCACGTTAATCAAGCGCAAGCAAGGAGTAGTCTCATGCCCTTGCCCCGCGCTGCCTTTGTTTCTCTCGATCAGCTTGATCCCGCCGCCCAGGCCCAAAAGGCGCAGGCCGCCTCCTCCGCCGGTGCCCTGCACGCCGAACGCGAGCGCGCCATTGCGCAGCGCCTGGCTGCCGAACGGCTGCGGCTGCGTCAGCAGGCTGGCCTCGAGGACCAGCCCGGCGCCTCCAAGCACTTTCACCGCCCCATCGAACGTGCCTTTACCGGTGCGGAGCGCGACCGCGTCACCCTCTTGTTCGGCGGCCTGACCTGGAAACACGAGCGCCTGATCCAGGCAGCGTTTCAGGGCAACGGCTACAACTGCGTGGTGCTGCCCGTGCCCGACGTGGCGGCATTTCAGTTGGGCAAGGAGTTCGGCAACAACGGCCAGTGCAACCCGACGTACTTCACCGTCGGCAATCTGGTCCAGTTCCTGCAAAAACTCGAATCTGAAGGCGTGCCGCGCCAGGAGATTGTGGACAACTACGTCTTCTTTACCGCCGGCTCCTGCGGTCCCTGCCGCTTTGGCATGTACGAGGCCGAGTACCGCTATGCCCTGAAGAACGCCGGCTTTGACGGCTTCCGGGTGCTGCTATTCCAGCAGCAAGATGGCATCAAGGCTGCCTCGGGCGAGCCCGGCCTGAAGTTCACCGTCAACTTTGGCATGAGCATGCTCAATGCCATGCTGCTGGGCGACGCCATCAACGACCTGGTCTACCAAATCCGTCCTTTCGAGGTGAACAAAGGCGAAACCGACCGCGTCTTTGACGAGGCCGTCAACCAGCTCTGCACTCGCATCCACAATCAGCACCCCTTCGAGCTGATGGAGCGCGCCCCCAAAGCAATCAGGCCCTGGCTTGCCCGGCACACCAAAATCAAAGACACCGGCAGCATTCTTTGCAAGATCTACTCCCACCTCTACGGTCGCGAGTTCCGTTCGGCACTGCGCGAGTGCCGCGACAAGCTGAATACCATCGCGGTGGACCGTACCCGGTTGCGGCCGGTAGTCAAGATCACCGGCGAGTTCTGGGCGCAGATCACCGAAGGTGACGGCAACTTCCATATGTTCCGCTTCATCGAGGAGGAAGGCGCCCAGGTGATCGTCGAACCCATCGCCACCTGGGTGGCCTACATGATCCATCTGGTCCGCATCACCACCATCGCCAACCGCCATATCAACGCGCCCCATCCCAAAGCGACCTGGAGGCGGCCGCATCAGATGCTGGCCAACGAGCTCAAATTCCGCCAGAAGTGGCTGATGCTGGTCATCGGCGAGGCCATGTGGACGCTGTTTTATCACCGCGTGACCAAGCGCCTGGGCAATATCACCCATCACCTCGTGCCCCAAAAGGAGCTGGCGCGCGTGGCCGCACCCTTCTATAACAACTTAGCCCGCGGCGGCGAGGGCCATCTCGAAGTCGGCAAGAACGTCTACTACACCGCCCACAAACTCTGCCACATGGTGCTCGGCCTCAAGCCCTTCGGCTGCATGCCTTCTTCGCAGTCCGACGGCGCGCAATCCGCGGTGGTCAACCGTTTCCCCGACATGATCTATCTGCCGATTGAAACCAGTGGGGAAGGCGCCGTCAACGCCCACAGCCGCGTCCAGATGGCCTTGGGCGAAGCCAAAGTCAAAGCCAAAATGGAGATGGAGCGCATCCTGCGCGAAACCGGCGTCTCCCTCGCCGACGTGCGCGCCTACACCCAGGCTCATCCCGAGCTTCGCCGCCCCTTCTATCGCGTCCCCCACACCGAAGGCGTAACCTCGGTCGCGGCGAACTTCGTCCTCCATCTCCGCAACAAAGTTCCCCACGGCCATCGCTCCGAGCCCGCACCTAGCGCTACCTCCGCCTCTGCGGTCTAGCCCCCACGACTGTGCACTGAACACGGAACACGGAAACCGAACACCGTTCAGAAAGGAACCCTGCGATGCCACGCCTCCTGATTGGCCTCGATGTCGGCTCAACCACGGTCAAAGCTCTGGTTGGCGAAGAATCTTCCGACCAAATTCACTGGCGCGACTACCAGCGCCACGAGACCAAGCAGCCGGAAAAGGTCCTCGAGTTCCTGCGCCGCATGGAAGCCGACGCCGGTCTCACCGCCGGCCGCGACCGCATCTTCATGACCGGCTCCGGCGCCGGGCCGCTGGCCACGCTCATCGGCGCCAAGTTCGTTCAGGAAGTAACGGCCGTCGCCCTGGCGGTCGAACAGTTGCATCCCGAGGTGCATTCGGTGGTCGAGCTGGGCGGTCAGGACGCCAAGATCATCGTCTTCAAGGATGGCGAGCAGGGCGGCCGCAAAAAGAAAATCCCCTCCATGAACGACAAGTGCGCTGGCGGCACCGGCGCGGTCATCGACAAGATCAACGCCAAATTGCAAATCCCGCCGGTCGATCTCTGCAACCAGGGCTATCACGGCATCAAGCTGCACAAGGTTGCGGGCAAATGCGGCGTCTTTGCCGAAACCGATATCAACAGCCTGCAAAAAGCGGGCACGCCCAATGACGAGCTGATGGCTTCGCTCTTCGAAGCCATCGTCCTGCAGAACCTGAGCGTGCTCACGCGCGGCAACACCCTGCGGCCGCACGTGCTGCTGCTGGGCGGACCCAACTCGTTCATCCGGGGCCTGCGCGAATGCTGGCAGGCCAACATACCCCGCATCTGGGAAGAACGCCACGTCGAGATCCCGCCCGGCGCCAAACCGGAAGATCTCATCCGCGTGCCCGACAACGCTCAATACTACGCCGCGCTCGGCGCCATCGCCTTCGGCCGCGACGAAGATGCCGACGTCGGTGTCTACGCCGGCACCGCGCCGCTGCTCGATTACCTCGACGTCGGCCGCCACCAGGAGAAGCTCAAATCCGGCGGCAAAGCCCTGGTCGAAAACCCCGAAGAACTCAAAACCTTCCGTGAGCAATTCCGCCCGGTGCCGTTCACGCCCGCGACCTTTGCCTCCGGCGACGTCGTCAAAGGCTTTCTCGGTCTCGATGGCGGCTCAACCTCGACCAAAGTCGCCCTGCTCGACGAGCACCGCCAGGTGCTGGAGAAGGTCTACCAGCTCTCGAAAGGCAATCCCATTCAGGACACGATGGAGGTCTGCGCCAAGCTGCGCGAAAAAGTCGAAGCCTCCGGTGCGCGCCTCGAAATCCTGGGCGCCGGCACCACCGGCTACGCCAAGGACATGCTCAAAGATGTCCTCCATGCGGATGTTGCTCTGGTGGAAACCGTCGCCCACACCGAATCGGCCATGCTGTTCTACGACGATCCCCACGTCATCGTCGATGTTGGCGGCCAGGATATCAAGCTCATCGTCCTCAAAGACGGCCGCGTCAAGGACTTCAAGCTCAACACCCAATGCTCGGCCGGCAACGGCTACTTCCTGCAGTCCACCGCCGAAGGCTTCGGCATCCCGGTCGAAAAGTACGCCGACATCGCCTTCGCCGCCGAGACCATGCCCGTGTTCGGCTACGGCTGCGCCGTCTTCATGCAATCCGACATCGTCAGCTTCCAGCGCCAGGGCTGGCGCGCCGAAGAAATCCTGGCCGGCCTGGCCGCGGTGCTGCCCAAAAACGTTTTCCTCTACGTCGCCGGCATTCCCAGTCTCGCCGCCCTCGGCTCGCGCTTCGTGCTTCAGGGTGGCACGCAAAACAATCTCGCGGCGGTGAAGTCCGAAGTCGACTTCATCCGTTCCAGTTTCAAGGGCGCCGCGCCGCCCGAGATCATCATCCACCAGCACTGCGGCGAATCCGGCGCCATCGGCGCCGCCGTCGAAGCGTTGCGTCTCTGGCGGCGCGGCAAACAGACTTCCTTCATCGGACTCGACGCCGTCGCCCGCATCCAGTACCGCACCACCCGCAACGAAGCCACCCGCTGCTACTTCTGCAAGAACAACTGCCTGCGCACCTTCATCGACGTGCAGACCATCGCCAACGCCCAACCCGAGCCGGTCGCCAACTTTAAATCGAAAGTTCCGATCCTGCAGGGCGAGCAGCGCCTGATTATCGCCACCTGCGAAAAGGGCACGGTCGAAGAACTCGGCGCCATGAAAGACATCAAAGCCGGTCTCGACAAAATGCGCGCCGCCAACCCCAACTTGGTCGATCTCGCCGCCCACGAGGCGTTTCGCCCGCCCGTCGTGGACTGCGTGGCCGAAGAGCCTAAAGCTGCCGGCTTCCACTGGGGCAAAGCCGCCGAGGCCGCCAAGCAGCGCGCCCTGCTGTTTGGGGCGCGCGGTTCGGTCCGCATCGGCATCCCGCGCGTCCTCAACACCTACGTCTACGCGCCCTTCTACAACGGCTACCTCCAGGCCTTGGGCATCAAGCCGGAAAACATCGTCTACTCCGACTACACCTCGCCTGATCTCTATCGCGCTGGTTCCAGCCGCGGCGCCATCGACCCCTGCTTCCCGGCCAAAATCGGCATCGCCCACGTCCACAACCTGCTCAGCGTCAAGCATCCCAAAAAATCTCTGGACGCTATCTTCTTTGCCATGGTGGACGTACTCCACACCCCGCTCACCCATCTCACCGGCTCCAACGCCTGTCCCACGGTGACGGCCACGCCGGAAACCGCCAAGGCGGCCTTCATCAAGGAGTCAAACCTGTTCGCCGAAGCCGGTGTGCGCTTTCTCGGCCCCGTGCTCGATTTCCAGGACCACAAGTTGCTCGCCTGGCAGCTCTTCAAGGCCTTCGATCCCATGCTCTCGCTCACGGAAGACGAAAACGTCCGCGCCGTCGAGGCCGGCTTCGCCGCCATGACCGGTTATGAGACCGACATGCGCCGCCGCGCGCGCGAAACTCTCGATCAGCTCGAGCGCGAAGACCGCGTCGGCCTGGTCATGCTCGGCCGCCCGTATCATCATGATCCCGGCCTCAACCACGAAATCCTCGATGAGTTCAGCAAGCTCGGCTATCCCGTCTTCTCCCAGTCTCTGCTGCCGCTCGATGAAGATTTGCTCGAGCGCCTCTTCGGCGCCGAAGTCCGCGCCGGCGTCATCCAGGATCCGCTGGACATCTCCGACGTCTGGAAGAATTCCTTCTCCGCCTCCACCAACCACAAAGTCTGGGCGGCCAAGTTCACCGCCCGCCACCCCAATCTCGTGGCGCTCGAGATTTCCAGCTTCAAGTGCGGCCACGACGCGCCCATTTACGGCGTGGTCGAAGGCATCATCGAAAGCTCCGGCACGCCCTACTTTTCCTTCAAGGATCTCGACGAGAACAAGCCGACAGGTTCCATTCGCATCCGTGTGGAAACCATCGACTACTTCCTGCGCCGCTACCGCGAGGACATCGCCGACCGCCGCAAAGCGCGTCAAACCGCCGAGAGTGACATCGCAGCGCGCCTGGCCGAACTCGAACGCGAACTGCGCGCGGAAACTGAGAGCAACCTCGTCCATGCCTGAACCCGCCGCCCCTCCCCAACATCGTTTAGACGTAAGCTTGCACGATTTTCTTATGGGCGCTGCGGCTAAGCCCGCGCCCTATCAGCCTCCGACCGGCTTGCTGCTGGAAGATCCGCCCTTCCCCCAGCGCCCCGACGTTTACGCTACCCGCGAGGAGGATCTCAACACCCCTCCCTATGACACCCCACCGCAGCGTCACTGGGGCGCGCGTCATGTGTACCGGGATCTGAAAGGCTATTTGTTCCCCTACGTCCGTTCGCGCGTCATGCCCGGGAATTTTCACCCCATCATCGCCTACTTGTTCACCGAGTGGAAATGCAACCTCGACTGCCATTACTGCTGGGCCTACAACAACAGCGTCAAGGGCATGACCGAGCCCGTCGCCCGCGCCGCGCTCGACTGGCTCGCCGACAACGGCACCGGCGTGCTGGCGCTGATGGGCGGCGAGCCGTTGCTCCGGCCCCAGTTCGTCCACAAAGTCGTCTATTACGCCACCAAGCGCGGCATGTGGGTCTACTTGCCCACCAACGGCCGCCTGCTCCGCCCCGAGGTCATCGATCAGTTGGGCGATGCCGGCGTCGCCACCGTCAATCTCGCCGTCGATTCGGTCGAGATCAAACCCAGCCTGCCCAAGGCGCTCGCCCCCATCCGCAGCTACTTCGAATACCTCTGCAAGCGCCAGTACCGCTACGGCTTCACGGTCTTTTTCAACATCAACATCTGCCGCAACAATCTAGACGACGTGCGTCAGCTCACCGAAATCGCCCATGATCACGGCATCTCGACCGACTACCACATCAACGAGTCGCCCATGACCGACCATGGCGACTTCAAGCACCTGGAGCGCAACGAAACCTACATCACCCGCGACGACTGGCCCGCGGTCGACGCCACCATCGACTGGATCATCGACAAAAACAAGTCCGGCTACAAAATGGTCGATTCCGTTCAACGCCTCGAGGCCATGAAGCGTTTCATGCGCGGCCAGCAAGGCCCCTGGAAATGCCGCGCCGGCCAGAACACTCTCATCGTCCGCGTCGATGGTTCGCTCGCCCCCTGCTTCCCGCTCTATTCCGCCTCGCGCGACTGGGGCACGGTTGGCGCCCACAAATTCGAAAAGCCCCAGCTCGACGAGATGAAGAAGACCTGCTCGCTCACCTGCTTCTCGACCCTCAACCACAACGTCGCCATGGCCTACAACGACGGTCGCGTCATCAAGTTCCTTCTCAAGCAGGCCCTCCACGGCTTCCGCGGCGTCACCGGCAGCATGGACCAAAGCTGAGCCCCCGGCCGGCGCATAATGGGCGTATGCCCCGCCGCTCGACCGTGCGCCGCCACGCCGTTCTGCTGCCCACCGCGACCGTTCGCCAACTGGAAGCTTTGGCGAAGTCGCACAACGCCAGTCTGAGCCAGACCGCAGCCCGTTTAGTGGAGACGGGCTTGGAAGCAGAACTGCGGCAGCGGAACCATTATCTCGGTCTGATCGATGAGCTCGCTTCCAGTGATGATGCGCGACGGCGTAAAAAGATCAAAGAAGAGCTGGCGCGCCTTACGTTCGAGGGCTGATGCCGCCCATTCGATGGGATGGGTTGCCGCCCGAACTCCGCGACCACCTGTTTGAGCGAGCGGCTGACCGAAAAATCCGCGCGGAGGATTTAATGCGGCTGCAAGCCTGGAGACGCTCCAGTCCGGAAGCCCCCAGCGGTCCCTGGTACAAGGACTTTGGGTCCTTTAAGCTGTGTGGCGAGGGCGCATTCCCGAAAACATTCCTACTCGCCGGGCAGCCCGCCCATGGAAAGAAGCTGTAGGAGCATATTTGCGCCCGCACGCGTGCTTTCGTCACAATTTTGTCGATATTCTTTATCCCTGAAAATTATGTGCTCTGCCGTGAGCCGTTCGGAGTAGCATGGGCAGCGAAAGGAGTTCCTGCCCATGACTAGCAAGTTAGTTCTGGCCTCACTCCTGCTGAGCGCAAGTTGCCTTGCGTCCCAGTCAACCGTTACCCCCCCAGCAGCACGTTGCTATCCAAAAGCTAGCCACAACGCAATACAAGTCGCACACCGTGGCCGTGCATGAGGTCCTTGTGAAATTCAAGGCGCCTCCTTCGGAGGCCGTGCTCAGCTCCGTCAAGCTCAACACTGCGGCTAGTTATCTGGAGCCGATCGGCGGCGCCGGCTGGTACGATGTCAAATCGCCGACACTGACCGTGGCGCAGCTCATTCAAATGCTCACCAACGATGACCGGGTCCTGAAGGTCGAACCCGACTACGTCGGGAACAACACAGCGGTAAGCGCTCCCAGATCGGCGCACCCGATGATGTCCGGCGATCCGAGCGACCCTGACTTTACGCAGCAGTGGGCTCTCAAAAACACCGGCCAGTGCTATGGTTCCACCTGCGGTATTGCCAGCTACGACGTCAACGCCGAGCCAGCGTGGGCGATTGCGGACGCCGACCAGAACAGGACCCGCCAGATCGTTGTCATTTACGGCACCGGCGTGGACTACAACAACCCCGACCTTGCCGCAAATGTGTGGACCGCGCCGCACTCGTACACGATCAATGAATTCGGGATTACCTACAACTGCCCTCAAGGCGCCCACGGCTACAACGCCATGGCTGGCCTGGCGGGCTGCACTGGGCAGGTATACGACAATGAGGGCCATGGGACGCTCGTATCCGGCGCGGCCGATGCGGTGAGCAACAATTCCGTCGGCATCGCCGGAACCGCCGACAACATGACGCTGCTGCCCATAAGCATTTGCACGCAGTACTGCGATGTAGACTCAGCAATCAGGGGGCTCGACGCGTCGATTCAGATCGCGCAGCAATTTGGGTTGCGCTTCGCCGCCGCGAGCATGAGCCACGCCGATCTTCAGGGTTCGGCATTCGAGGATGAGATGGCGCTCGTGACAGCCGATACGGGCGTCGTCTTTGCCGCGAGCACTGGCGACGATTGCAGCACCCCAGGCTGGCCGGTCGCCTATCACCTAAGCGACGAAATCGCCGTAGCTGCGAGCGACCAGGACGACAACCCGTCCAATTGGGGCCCGGGCCAGTGCACCGATAGCGGCGGTGACATTGCAGCCCCAGGAACCAACGTGCTAACTACGACCCTGGGCGACACAACCGGCAACAACCCTGCGCTATTCGGCGGAACCTCCGCCTCTGCCCCCATCGTCGCGGGCGCGGTCGCACTGCTCGAGTCGGTCTGCCCATTGTCGCCGTATGCACTGATTGCAACCGTTGAGGGCACCGCGGACCAGAAGCCGCAGCTTCTCGGCTACGCAACGGACGGCCGCAGACTCAACATGGGCGCGGCGTTGGCAAGCTGTACGCAGGGAACCGCCGCGACCGACACCGGCAGCATCTACTCGAACGGCAGAGGCCGCCGCCAACTTTACACGGATTTCGGCTACATAAGCATCACCGTTGGCGATTACACGTGCGGCTATTCTCACGACACAACATTCGACACCTCTCAGTCCATGGCGGAGGGGCTGGTCGGCGATTGCCTTTCCTCGCCGTACATCACGGCGACATACACCAGCGGCGGAGGTTTTACGCTGACTACGAAGGCGATAGGTCCGTACACGAACTATCCGGCGGCGGCCCAGGTCGTGGACCAGTGTACGAACGCCTGCGGCCCAGCGCCGACCATCAACCTCGGCACCCAGTTCACCGGCGGTGCGTCCTAGGGAGTAACGGATGAAAACGCAATCTGCCGCCTTCCGGCTGATGGTCATGATCCTCGCGTCCATCGTGCTCCTCGCAACTGGGCGCGCACAGACAGCTCCCCGCGCGCCTGAGGCGTCCGCAGCGGCATACGCTAGAACTGCCCCTACCCCTGTTCTGCACGCCTCCCCAGGCGTGCAGAACCAAACCGTACCGGCGGTTCGCACGAAACACCCGCATTCCATCCGCAACACGCTCATTATTTTTGCCGCGATCGGTGGTGCGGTCGTGCTCTTCTTTGCGCTCCGTCGCACGCCGCAAAAGTGCTCGCTTTGTGCCGTTGCTCCGCAGTGACGCCAAGAGCCGCTGGCAACATCCGAGCGCCGTCGTTCGCGTGGACAGCGCTTGCGCCGTATACTAAGCGCGGTATGGCCGACAGTATGGACGACCAGCTTGCCGTTCTGCACCTGGTGTGCGGCCGGCTCGAAGCGGCCGGGATCGCCTACCCGGTCACCGGCTCCCTGGCAGCCGCTTTCTACGCGCAGCCACGCATGACGTGAGACATCGATCTCGTGGTCGAGCTGCAAATGCGCGACGCGAATCTCCACACTTTTTGCCGATGAGTTCCTGGTGGACGGGCACGAGGTGCGGCGCGCGATCGCGGGACGTGGGGTGTGTAACCCGACCCACACCACCGTGATCGTAAAAGTGGATCCGAGATGCCGGCGCATCGACGCCGCCGGAACGCAGGTCTGGTCCGTCTCGCCTGAAGATTTGATTCTCTCCAAACTGGCCTGGTCACAGCCCTCTGGGTCTGAGCTGCGGCTTCGGATGCGCGTTTGCTCCTGCGTAGCGTGGCGACGAATCTCGAGCGCTGGGCTGCCGAGCTCGGCATCTCCGACTTGCTGCAGGAGGCTCAATCTTGATGACTGATACCAGCCCCTGGGCGGAGAAGGCCATGGCGGATCTCTGGCGCCAGCGCAGCGGCAGCGAGCGCGTGCGTGCCGCCTGCGCCATGTTCAGTACCGCGCGGCAACTGGTCATCGCTGGCCTGCGCCAGGAAAATCCCGGCCTCGCTGGCGCCGCGCTGCGCTTCGCCATCCTGGAGCGTACCTATGCTGCGGATTTTGCGCCCGACGATTGGGCGCGCTTGCGCGAGCAGTGGCAAAAACGCGATAGCCGCGGCGGATAATTCCAAGGGCCGCGGCAGCTGCTCACCAGTTCTGCAACACTTGAAAACCACCGCACCCAGACGAAGGCTGCCTCGCGATGGCCTAGCACCTCAGCCGCGAGCAGCCCGCGCTGGCAGCCCCACCATGGCCGCGCGGATCGGTTCGCAGCTCGACTTTTTAGAGCCGGGCGCCGCGGTAAAACAGATACAGCCCGGCGATTTGCACCAGGTGGTAGACCACGTTGTGCACCCGCAGCGGGCTGCGCTGCAAGCCGAAGCCAATCGCGGTGACGACCGCGCCGGCGATGATCCAGTGCGTGCGCGGCGCGCCGGCCGGTAATCCTCCGGCAAACGAGGCGGCAATATACAGAACAATGGCTACGCCAATCAGAACCAGGGTCGCGTTCCACAGCGTCCCGCTGTGCGTGCCTGCGTGGAAGATCCCGCCGGCGAAAGCCGCGGCCGTCACGAACGCATAGGCCAGCACCCAGATCCAATGCGCCTGCCAGCTCCGCGCCAGCAGCACCGCAAACGTCAGCGCTACTGCCGCCAGCACGAAATCGGTGACCGCGGTGGCGTTCACCGCAGCGCACTCGCCCATTCACGCAGCGTTGCCGAACTAACGCGGAGCCGCAGCCAGACCTGCCGTCCGCTCTGTCCCGTCTCGACGCGGTCGAGCAGCGCCCGCAGCGTCGGCTGCCCCGGCGTTTCCGGCCATAGCGGCCGCAGCGCGTCCAATTCATTTTGCACCCATTGCTGCACCGCGGCCGCGGCATCCGCGCTGCTGGCCTGCGCGCCTCCGGCGACGGTCACGCCGCCGCCGCTGCCCCGCAGGCTCACTTCGACCCGTTCTACGCCCTGCCAGGGCAACTGCGTGCCATCGAGCGCGCGCGCTGCTTCCAATTGCTCGGCATTGATATCGGCATAGCCCACCAGCAGCCGCCAGTTGTTGCCCGCGCGCCACAGCGCCGGCGCTGTTGACCACCACCGCCGCGCCTGCGCTACCACCGGCGCGGCATCCTGCGCGTTCGTCACCAGCAGCTCCCGGGGCCCGAGCGGCACGACCGTCAGCAACTGCTGCGGCCGCGCCCAGCCGGGAAACACATACGCCCTGGCTCCGGCGATTCGCTCCTCGCGCAGCGCGTGCTGCTGCAAGTACGCGGTGAACTTCGGCTCGAACCGGCCCCGCAGGATTGCGGTAGCATCGACCGGCTGCGTCGGCCGGCCGTTCAGGGACAGCGCGACTGCATCCAGATCTGTCTGGTAATCAAACCCCGACTCGCGTACAAAGGCGGCGTAGCCGGGCGACGGCTGCGCCCCCCCGGCTGTCATGCCCAATTCCCGCAGCGGTCGACAATTCAGGTACACCAGCGTCTGCCCAGGCGGCAGGCTGCGCACAATGGACGGCGGCATCGCCCACCACGACCACGCCAGTCCGCCGGCAACCAGAATACATATGACGGTAATCGCCCAGCGGCGCATGCGCCCACTTTACCACCCCGCCAAGGGCTCCGAGGCCGGCGTGTCCAGTCGAGGGCGGGATCACGCCAGCGGATCGGCGTGCATGATATTCGGATAGCGGCGGAAATCGTAGTCGCAGGAGTAAAGAGTGCAGCCGCGCTCCAGTGCCATGGCTGCCAGATGGGCGTCTGTCGTGAGATTGCCGGCGGTGCCGGTTACGGAGACGAGCTGCCTCAACAGCGGCCAGTGATTGGGTCCCGGCGACACGGGTACCACGTAGGGCTGCTGGAACCAGCCGTCCACAATTCTCAACGCCGCCTCCGGCGCCAGCGGATGCGCAAGGATTCCTGGCTTGGTTATCACCCGCAGGAATGCCAGGACCACGACCCACGCAAGCCCGACCTCAGTTTCGCTGGACAGCTCCTTTTCCAGCCACGCGCGCACTCTCGCGTGCCGCGGCGCATCGCTATTCACCGCATAAATCAGCAGGTTGGCATCGACAAGGATCATTTGTGCATCGCCAGTTTGCGCGCCAACTCCTCGTCTTCCAGCTTGTCGGCGATCGCCAACGCCTTGTCCAGGTTCAGGCCGGCCGCTGCCGCGCCCATCGCGAACACAGGGGTTGTGTACGGTTTTGCCCGTGGCAACGCTCCCGCTGCCACGAGGCCCCGCCGCAGAGTCGCGTTGACGGTTGCCTTGAACGATGAATCCGAGCGCTGAGCCAGGGCCTTCAGCTTGCTTGCAATCTGGTCATCGAGAGTCAATGTCGTCCGCATACAGCCATCTTCGCACACTAAAGACTGACATCAAAGCATCATTGCCATACGCGGGGGCTGCGGTGTTGGGGTCTCCACGCCAATTTTCAAAGTGCTCAATTGTGGCACCGGGAGCTGGCTGCCGTGGCGCTGGCGGTCACGACCTATTGCGCTATAATGGTTAGGATTCCGGCGGTTGGCAGCGAAGCTTGCAATTTTGGTTCCGTTTTCTATACAATCAGACCTTTGTCGCCAATGATGAAGGGCTCCGAGGCTGGCGTGTCCAGTCTACGGAGAATTTTGCGCTGGCGTAGCTCAGTTGGTAGAGCAGCTGATTTGTAATCAGCCGGTCGGGGGTTCAAATCCCTCCGCCAGCTCCAGCTAGCGTTGAGGGAAGAGTTGGGTTTCGGACAGGTGGGTGAGTGGTTAATACCAACAGACTGTAAATCTGTCGCCCCTTGGGGCTACGGAGGTTCGAATCCTCCCCTGTCCACCAGAATGCGAGTGGGATGGCAGTAGGACAGTCGAGCATCGGGGCAGCCCCGCCCAAAGCATCCGGCAATATCCGGACGCTGGTGGCGATGGTGCTGTACGCCGCGCTCATTGTGGCTGCGCTGGCTACGCTGAGCGATTGGCGCATCCGTCTGGTGACGGTAGCGATCGTGCTGCTGTTCGCCGGCCGGACCTTGTGGACGCCTCATAAAGAGGCGCCCTCGCCGGTGGGCCGTGAAGCCGACCGCGAGGAGGAAGCAGCGGACGAGTAGCGGCCGATGTAGCTCAGTTGGTAGAGCGCGTCCTTGGTAAGGACGAGGTCACCAGTTCAATCCTGGTCATCGGCTCCAGGTTTGGTGAGGGTTGAGGGAAGGGAAGAGGGAACAGGGATTCGCGGGAGTAGCTCAGTTGGTAGAGTGTCAGCCTTCCAAGCTGATTGTCGCGGGTTCGAATCCCGTCTCCCGCTCCAAGTCTGGCTTGGCTGCACCAAGCCAAACTTGCCCTGCGAAGCGCATCGCGCGAAGCAGGGCTTGTGAGGGTGGCAGCGGACGTTAGGTAGAGAGAGAGATTATGGCCAAAGAAAAATTTGACCGTTCCAAGCCGCACGTAAACGTGGGCACGATTGGGCACATCGATCACGGCAAGACGACGCTGACGGCGGCGATCACGAAGGTGCTGGCGAAGCACGATCCGAAA
>SCQP01000004.1 GCA_004299485.1 Acidobacteriota bacterium | reverse complement strand
TCGGCGCCGTCGTCCTCATCGTGCGGCAGCAGAGCAAACGCACGGACCCCCTGCTCGCGGCGGAACTCGAATCCCAGGCCACAATCGCCCCTTAGACCAGGCGCGTAGCGGAGCCGGGGCTCGGGGCCCCCGGCGCAGCGAGCTGGAGGACTGAGAGCGGGCCGCGCGGCAGAGCCGCGCTGGGCGCCCGCGATCAATGTTTGCCATATGAATTCATATTTCATACCATAGAAATATGAAAACCACCGTTGTGGTCGGCGAGCGCGGCCAGGTCACCATCCCCAAAAAGCTGCGCGACCGCCTCGGCATTGTCCCGGGTGACCATCTCGAATTCAGCGAGCGTCAGGGCCGTCTGGTCGCCCAGCGCAGCGATGGCGACTACGCCGCCCGCCTGCAGAGCGTCGTCGGCATCCTGCCGCCCTTTGACGTCGACGCCTACCTGCGCGAACTCCGCGGCCCCGCCTTCAATCCGGAGATGGATCCGCCCAGTCTTGGCCCCGCCGCCGAACGCAGGATCGCCGCCTTCGTCGCCCAGGCACGCAAGGCACGCCGCTTGCAGGAACAGCAAGGTCGCGCGCGTGGCCCACGCCGCGCCGCGAAATGACCACCGCGATCGATAGCTCTGTCCTGCTCGATATTTTTAGCGACCGCTCCACCTACGCTGAGCCCTCGGAACGCGCCGCGAACTTGGCTCGGGACCGAGGTAAGGTAGTCGCCTGCGCCGTGGCTTGGGCCGAGGCCGCTACCCGCTTCAGCGATATGGCGAAGTTTCGCGCCGCCATGGCGTCGCTCCGCATCGACTTCGATCCGTTCGATGCGGCCAGCGCTGAGCTAGCCAGCCAAATTTGGAATCAGTACCGTTCTGCCGGTGGCGCCCGCGAACACATGATTCCCGATTTCCTCATCGGTGCCCACGCCCTCGTCCGCGCCGACGCCCTCCTCACCCGCGACGCCGGCTTCTTCCGCGCCTACTTTCGCGGCCTGCGGGTGATCTACTGATGCGCCCCCCGCTCAGCAAAGCCTGGCTCCGCCTGCTGGCCGCAACCGCCGTGCGCCAGCGCAGCCGCCATCGCCTCTACCGCTTCCGCTTCCGTCCCGCGCCCGCCGGCGCCCTGCGCGTTCACATCACCCCGCGCTTCGGCTCCGACCGCGCTGGTGCCACCGTCACCCTCCGCCCCTCGACCAGCGACCGCCGCGTCTTCGAGCAGATCTTCCTCGACGATGAGTACGACCTCCGCTCCCTCGCCCGCTGGCCCGAGCTCGATGCCGCTGCCCGCGCGGAACCGTCGGCCCTCATCCTCGATCTCGGCGCCAACATCGGCCTCGCCGCGCTCGCCCTGCACTTCCAGCTCCCCACCGCCCGCATCCTCGCCGTCGAACCCGATCCCGCCAACTTCGCCCAGCTTCAGCGCAACACCGCCGCCCTCCCCGCCATCTCCCCGCTGCACGCTGCCGTCGCCGCCCACGACGGCTGGGCGCACATCGCCAACCCCGGCGCCGCGACCGCCGGCCTCCGCACCGAACCTGCCGCACCCGGCGCCGCCGGCGCGATCCCCGCCCGCAGCATCGCGTCGCTCTGCGCCGGCGCCGCCCCGCTCCTCGTCAAAATGGATATCGAAGGCGCCGAGCGCGATCTGTTTTCCGCCGATGGCGGCAGCTCGGAGGAGCCCGGAGCGCCAGCCGGCGGACCCTGCCGGGAATCGAAGCCCGCACTCCCAGCGACCAACGGGAGCGACCAGGGCAAAAAGTGGCGAGCCACCGCCGCCTGGCTCGCCTCCACCCGCCTGCTCATCGTCGAACCCCACGACTGGGCCTTCCCCGGTCAGGCCCTCTCGCAGCCTCTGCTCGCCGCGCTCGCCGCCCGCGCCGGCGACGTCGTCGTCCGCGGCGAGCACCTCTTCTGCTGGCGCTGATGGCGGCAGCCGGAGCGCCAGCGGGCGGACCCTGCCGGGAATCGAAGCCCGCACTCCCAGCGACCAACGGGAGCGACCAGGGCAAAAAGTGGCGAGCCACAAGCGCAGCCATGACCGCGATTTCATGGCTGCGCTTATATATCTTTTGACTACATTTATCTTTATTTATCCTTGACAAATTCAAGGCAGACATGAGTACTCTTGCAATAGCGCGACCGAGGAATTAAGACACACGCCGGTCTCGCACCGGAGGTGTCAATGAGTCGCCAACGTATCCGAATCGGGTTTGGCTTTGCCGTAGTTCTTGCTACTTGTCTGTTCTGGAACGCTCCTTTGCTGGCGCAAACCGCTTCGACGGGCGCAGTGCAGGGAACCATTTCCGATCCCAGCCACGCTGCCATCCCGGGCGCGAATATCACCCTGCTCAATCCCGCCAACGGAGCGCTCCTCCGGGCGCAATCCGACGCCCACGGCGGCTATACGTTCCCCTCCGTCACTCCCGGCACGTATCTGATGACAGTGTCGGCCACCGGTTTCAAGGCCTACAAGGTGAGCAGCCTGCCGGTCACAGTGAACAAGGCCGCCCTGATCAACGTGCAGATGCAGTTGGGCACGACCACACAGACGGTCGAGGTCACCGCCGGCTCACTCCAGTTGCAGACGGCCAGCGCCACCGTCGGCAACAGCCTCAACAGCCACGAAATCCTGCTGCTCCCCACCCTGCACCGTGACAGTGCCGAGCTGATCAACTACCAGCCCGCCACCGTGGCCCAGGGCCCGCAGACCCGCGTCGCCGGCGCCGTGGACGACCAGAACACCATCACCCTCGACGGCATCGACATCAGCAATCTCGACACCTCCAACGTCGCCGACACGACCGCCATTCCCGTCCCCGTGAACGGCGTCCAGGAATTCCGCGTCGGCGTCAGCAATAACAGCCCCAGCATGGACGCCGCCTCCGGCGGCCAGGTCACCCTCATCGGCAAGAGCGGCACCAACGCGTTTCACGGCTCCGTCTATGGCGACCTGGAAGACAGCTCCCTCAACGCCAACACCTGGCAGGACAATCACACCCCCAGCCGCGTCGGTTCCACCCTGCTGCCCTCCACCCCGCGCCCGCCCCTCACCGATAAGCGCTTCGGCGCCACCTTCGGTGGCCCCATCGCCAAAAACAAAACCTTCTTCTTCCTCAACTACGAGGGCCGCCGCTTCAATGAGTCCGTCGACACCCACAGCCGCGTGCCTACCGATTCAATGAAGCAGGGCATCCTGAAATTCGCCGATGGCAGCGGCAATATGATCGCCTATCCCCTGGCGACATCGCTGCAGTGCGGCCCCAGTGGCACCGCCGCCTGCGACCCCCGCGGCGTGGGCGTCAGTCCGGCCATGGCGGCCCTGTTCAAGCTCTACCCCGAGCCCAACGACTTTGCCGAAGGTGATGGCATCAACTACGCCGGCTACGATGCCATCGTCGCCACACCGCTGACCTACGACTACTACAACGGCCGCATCGACCAGGTCCTCAATCAGAACTGGAAGGCCGACATCAACTACGCCTACTCCCGCACCAAGACGGTCTCCAATGGCCTGGGCGGCTTGGGCGCCCAGCTCGACATCATTAACGGCGCCAATAAGGAACTCCGTGATACACCGCAGCGCCATGACATGATCGCCGCCAGTCTGACCGGCCAACTGACTCCCAATATGATCAACTCCGCTCACTTCGGTTTCGTGCGGCTGCGCACCCGTCGCCAGCCCATGGTGCCCTCAGAGTGGGCGCAGACGGAGGCGATCCCGGGCACCAACACGCCCTCCAACGGCTGGATCGCCATGTTCCAGTCCAACCTGCTGAGCGGGCCCATTGGCAACGCCCCCTTCCAGAAGGAGACCGATCGCAGCACCCAGTTCGTCGACACGGTGGACTGGATCCACGGCGCCCACACCTTCGAGTTCGGCGGCAATCTCAATCACCTGAATTCCATTGAAGTCCGCAACAACCAGTTAGGCGCTTCCTCTTCCATCCAGGCCACCGCCTACTCCCGCAGTTTTCTGCGGCTCACCACGGCCGACCGGCCCATGGCCTGCAGCGGCAGCACCACCGCCAACTGCCTGCCGAAATCGGACGTGAGCACCTGGAACAGCCTCTACTCCTCCATGCTCGGCATGGTCGACAACATCGGCGTCATGGATGTGCGCAACTCCAGCCTCAACGCCTATCCGCTCGGCACCAACCTGACCGACAACAACACCAACAACACCCTGTCCTTCTACGGTCAGGACACCTGGAAGCTGAGCCCCTCGCTCACCGCCAGCTATGGATTGGCTTGGGGCAAGCAGACGGTTCCCGAAGAGCTCCAGGGCCGGCAGATGGTGATGGTTGACTCCGCGAACGGCCAGCCGGTTTCCGCCGTGGGTTACATGGGTGCCAAGCTGGCTGCTGCGCAGGCGGGGCAGTTCTACAATCCCACCTTCGGATTCGTGCCCGAGCTCCAATCGCCGGCGAAATCGCTCTTCACCAACAATCCCGGCTATTGGTCCCCCCGGGTCGGCCTTGCCTGGAACCCCACGCTCCATGGTGGCATCCTGGGTGCCTTACTGGGCGATCAGAAATCCGTGCTGCGCGGTGGCCTTGGCGTCGTTTACGACCGTGCCAATTCTGTCAAAACCACCACCCTGCCGGCCCTCGGCCTCGGCTTTGCCGACACCCCCACGGTCATCGCACCGAAATGCACGGCAGCCGGGGCGGGCGGCGCCGGCTGCAACGCCGGCAGCACCGACCCGGCGTTCTCCAGCTTCCGCATCGGTGTGGACGGCTCCATGCCCATCCCGCCGGTGATCCCGCAAACCGTTTCGCCGGTAATACCAGCGCAGGACCTCGCCGCCCTGGCCACTTTTCAGCTCGATCCCAGTAACATCATGGGGTACGCTTACACCGCCGATCTCAACCTGGAACGCCAATTACCCGGGGGCATGATTCTCTCGCTCGGCTGGATTGGCCATTTCGGCCGCGACCTGCCCCAGGCCTTCGATCTCACCCAGGCGCCCTACATGTTCAAGGACAAGGCTTCCGGCCAGACCTTCGCTCAGGCCTACGACGCCATCGCCAATGCTCTCAATGCCGGCAAAGCGGCGCCGGACGAAGCTTGGTTCGATAACCTCGTCCCCACCCAGACGACCAAGAGCGGCCCCATGAATGGCAGCGCTTTCATGTCTTCCAATTTCGCCAGCTTCTTCGAGAACGGCCAGGCACGTAGCATCTTCGATGTGATTGATGGCCTGCGCTCGACCGCCAGTCTGCCCACCTTCGAGAACCAGCAGATTGACGTGGTGCAGATGTACACCCACGTCGGCCATAGCAATTACAACGCCTTCACCGCCACGCTGCGCAAGCAGGCGGCCAACGGCCTCAGCCTCGCTATCAACTACACCTGGTCTCACGATCTGGGCGACCAAATCTCCGATCAGAACAACGCCGGTTATTACAACAACAACTATTTCATCAATCAGAACTACGGCGCCGGCCTCGCTGATCTGCGCCACGCTCTCTCTTCCACCTTCGTCTACCAGTTGCCCTTCGGCCGGGGTGCGCTGGGCACCAGCAACTGGACCAACGCCCTGCTGCAGGGCTGGTACACTTCCGGCGTCGTCACCGCGCAACAGGGCTTTTCCAACAACAACGTCTGCATGGTCGGCCAGGTGTACGGTGCTAGCCCCATTTTGGGCGGCTGCATCGGAGCGATCCCGACGGTTTCGCCCAGCACCATGAGCCCCGGGGTGCACAACATCGGCGGCAGTGGCAGCGGACTCAATATGTTTGCCGACCCGGCCGCCGTCTACAAGGACTTCCGCAACGTCAACCTCAGCACCGACGGCCTGAACGGCGGGGCTAATCCCATCACTGGCCTGCCGCTCGTCAACCTGGATTTCTCTCTGGGCAAGAAGACGCAGCTCACCGAGCGTTACTCCATTTCCTACTCCGCCCAATTCTTCAATCTCCTCAATAACGTCAACTTCAACACGCCGGCGTTGGCCTTGGGCAGTCCTACCAACTTCGGGGCGATTACCAGCCAGTTCATCCCCACCAACCGCCTCTCCGGGGCACGCTGGATTGAGATGGAACTGCGTTTGGACTTCTAGTCACTTTTTTCTGATCGGGCGCCGGCAAGAGCCGGCGCCCTGTCGTTGCAACGGGGGTGCTATGCGGAAACTGGTTGCGTCGGCCTGTTTGGGTTTGTTATCCGTCTCGCTCGTCACCTTGCGCGTCCGCGCGCAAGCGCCTGTCAATCGCTACGAGAGCGCCATGCACATGCTGCGCTTCCGTAACATCGGCCCCGCGAATATGGACGGCCGCATCGACCGTTTCGCGGTGCCGCTGCAGGACCCCAACACCATCTATGTGGGCGCCGCCACCGGCGGCCTGTGGAAGACGACCAACCGCGGCACCACTTGGCGACCCGTCTTTGACAGCGAGCCCGCGCTGAGCATCGGCTTCGTGGCCGTCGCCCCTTCGAATCCGCAAATCGTCTGGGTGGGCACGGGCGAAGCCAACAATCGCCAGACCTCCTCCTGGGGCATGGGCGTGTATAAGTCCACCAACGGCGGCCAGAGCTGGACCCACGAAGGCCTGAAGGACAGCTTCCAGATCAGCAGCATTCTGATCGACCCTAACAATCCGGAAATCGTCTACGTCGGCGTGCTCGGCAATCTTTGGGGCCCGGGCGGCGAGCGCGGCCTCTATAAAACCACCGACGGTGGCGCCACGTGGAAACGCATCCTGTACACCGATGACAACACCGGCGTCGCCGACCTGGCCATGGATCCCCAAAGTCCGCTGACGATTTTCTGCTCCCTGTACGAACGCCGCCGCAGCGTGTTCGGGATGCTGGGCGCAGGCACCTCCAGCGCCCTCTATAAGTCCACCGATGGCGGCGCCACCTGGCAGAAGCTTATTCACGGCCTGCCGTATGAGCACGGCGGCGACACCGGCCGCATCGGCATCTCCATCTATCCGCGTGATCCCCGCATCGTCTACGCCCGCGTGCAGTCCGGCGCGGCGGAGTTTGTCGCAGGCAAGGGCACCGGCGTCTACCGCAGCACCGACGGGGGCCAGACTTGGCAGCAGCGCAGCGATATCGATCCCCGCCCCGCCTACTTCCAGCAGATCCTCGTGGACCCCAACAATTACCTTCGCGTGTGGCTGGGCGGCGGCGGCCTGGCGCACTCCGATGACGGCGGCAGAACCTGGCAGCCCGCACCCGACCAGCAGGGTTTGCAGTCCATCCACGCCGATGTGCACGCCATCTGGATCGACGCCAACAACTCCAATTACATGCTCGCCGGCGACGATGGCGGCGTCGATATCAGCGAAGATAGCGGGCACACCTGGCGCTTCGCCAGCGCCATCCCCGTCGGTCAGCCCTATCACGTCGCTACCGACAACGACCAGCCCTTCCACATCTGCGGCGGCTTTCAGGATAACGGCGCCTGGTGCGGCGTGGTGCGCACCCGCAACCCCAAAGGCATCCTCAACCACGACTGGCAGGATCTGATGGATGGCGACGGCTTCAACGTCATCCCCAATCCCCGCGATCCCAGCGTCGTCTTCACCCAGGCGCAGAGCGGCAAGCTCATCCGCGAAGATCTCAAGTCCAACGAGTACGCCCTGATCCGGCCCATGCCGAAGACCGTCGACGCCAAGCCCTTCCGCTGGCACTGGAACACGCCCGTCGTGGTGCTGCCCCGTGGCGACATTTATACGGCCGCCAACGTCGTGTTCAAATCCACCGATGCCGGTAACACCTGGGCGCAGATCAGCCCCGACCTGACCACCAATCCCGATCCCAAAACCCTGAAAATCATGGGCAAGGTGGTGCGGCCGGAAGGCTATCCCGCCCTGACCGCACTGGCGGTCTCACCGGTGGATGAGCAGGTGATCTGGGCGGGCGCTGAGGATGGCAGTCTGCACGTCAGCAAAGACGGCGGCAAAACCTGGACCAATCTCGCCGCTGCCTCCGGTCTGCCCCAGGGGCAGTACGTCAGCTCCATTGCCGCCTCCCACTTCAGCCCCGGCACCGCCTTTCTCACCTACGACGGCCACCGCCAAAACGATTTCCATATCTACGTGTTCCGCACTGACGATTACGGCCAGAGCTGGCAGCCCATCACCACTGGCTTGCCCAACGACCGCTCGACCGCGCAAGTGGTCTACCAGGACCCCTTCAACAAGAACCTGCTCTTCCTGGGCACCGAAATGGGCTTTTACATTTCCTTTGATCGCGGCGATCAGTGGCTCCCTTTCCAGCTCAACATGCCGCACGTCATGGTTGACGACGTGACCGTGCAGCCGCGCACCCACGATCTGGTGGTCGCCGCCTACGGCCGCGCCTTCTGGGTGCTCGATGACATCCGCTCGCTCGAAGCCCTCAGCCCGGCCGTGATGCAATCGGCCCTCCACGTCTTTCCCACCGATGCCGGCATCGAATGGCGCCTCTTCGACCATCGCAATGGCACCTTGGGCGACACCCAGTTCGTCGCCCCCAATCCGCCCGACGGCGGCATTGTCGATGTATACCTGTCGAATGTCCCCAACGACGACACCAAACTCCACGTCAAAGTCACCAACACCCAGGGCGTTACCGTGCGTGAATTTGATGTCGCCGGCCACAACGGCATCAACCGTGTGGTCTGGGATCTGCGCTGGCCCACGCTGGAGCCTCCCGCCCAACCGCAACTCGATGCCAACCAGTCCGGCTTCTACAACGGCGCCCTGCAGGGATCCTTCGTCGCTCCCGGCGCCTATACCGTCACGCTGAGCGCCGACGGCGCCACCGGCTCGCAACCCCTTCAGGTGCAAGACGACCCGGCGGTTCATATCAGTCCAGCCGATCAGGCTGCCCGTCAGCGGGCCATAGCGTCGGCCTACGACCTGTACGCCGCAACCGTCGCTGACGCCAAGCAGGTGCGGGCGCTGACCAAATCGCTCGCCGCCACGAAGAAGACTTACGCCGATCCTCCGGCCGCGGTGAAAACCATGCTGGACGGCCTGGTCAAAAACGCAGACAAGCTGCAGCGCGCCATTGCCGGAGGCAGCCCCGGTGAATTCGGCGGCGGTGGCGCCACCCCGCTGCACAACGCCGCCATGCGGCTGCTCTACAGCCTGCAAAATGTAAGCCAGGCGCCGACCGGGAGCCAGCGCAGCACCCTGGCACAACTCACGTCCAGTGTGCATGAAGCCTCCGCCAACCTCAAGACCATGGTGGATACCGATCTGGCGAAACTGAACGCCGCCATGCGCAAGGCCGGCATGGCCTATGTGACCGTAGCCAGCCAGAAAAAATAAAGAGAGGTTCTATGCGGTTCCTTTTCCGTCTGCAGCGGTCACTCCTGCTGGCCGCCTGCGCTGGCCTTGCCCTGACACCGCTCCTGCCGGCGCAACAGAGCGCCGGACAGGCCCTGGCTTCCTTGCGTTTCCGCGCCATTGGCCCGGCCATCCAGGGCGGCCGCGTCGATGACATCGCCGTCAGTGCGCAAAACCCGAACGTGATTTACATCGGCACCGCCAACGGCGGCTTGTGGAAGTCCTCCGACGGCGGCAATGCCTGGGCGCCGGTGTTCGATGGACAAACCAACCTGTCCATCGGCGCGGTTGCGGTCGCACCCTCGAACCCCGCCATCGTCTGGGCGGGCACGGGAGAAGCCAATAACCGCCAGAGCGCCACCTGGGGCAACGGTGTCTATCGCTCGCTCGACGGCGGCCGCTCCTGGCAGCATATGGGCCTCGACGACACCCAGTCCATCGGCCGCATCGCCATCGATCCCTCCAACCCGCAGGTCGTCTACGTCGCGGCCCTCGGCCACCTCTGGGGCGCCAACCCCCAGCGCGGCCTGTTCAAGACGTCCGACGGCGGCAAGACCTGGCAGAAGGTGCTCTTCCTCAGCGAAAACACCGGCGTCAGCGACGTGCGCATCAACCCGCAGAGTCCGAACATCGTCTACGCGGCCGCCTATGAGCGGCGCCGTACCCCCTGGGGCTTCGACGGCGGCGGACCCGAGGGCGGCGTCTATCGCTCGCTCGATGGCGGCGCCACCTGGGCGAAGCTCGCCAATGGCCTGCCCGACAAGGGTCCCATCGGGCGCATCGGCCTGGCGATCTATGCCCAGAATCCGAACATCGTCTACGCGCTGATCGAGAGCGAGCACAGCGGACTATTCCGCAGCGACGATGGCGGCAACTCATGGACGCGCATGAGCAGCGTCGATCCGCGCCCTTCCTACTTCAGCCAGATCCGCGTCGATCCCAGTAACGACCTGCGCCTCTGGATGGGCGGCGTCCAACTCCGGTATTCCACCGATGGCGGCAAGAACTGGACCACCGATCGCAACGTCCTCATCCATCCCGACTTCCACGCTATCTGGATCGATCCTCGCGATTCCCACCACGTGGTCGTCGGCTGCGACGGCGGCGTGTTCATCACCCGCGATCGCGGCCGCCACTGGTATCACGCCTCCACCATGCCCCTCGGCCAGGCCTATGAGGTCTCCTACGACGACCAGCGGCCGTACCACGTCTGTGCCGGATTGCAGGACAACGCCGTCTGGTGTGCCCCCAACCGGGTCTTGAATAACCAGGGCATTCTCAACAGCGACTGGAAAAGCGCCGAGGGCGGCGACGGCTTTTACGTCGCCCATGATCCGCGCAACCCCGACGTCGTTTACGCCGAAATGGAAGGTGGCAACCTCACCCGCCGCAATCTCCGCACCGGCCAGTTCCTCGTCATCCAGCCGCAGCCACCCTTTGGCCAGCCGCGCTACCGCTTCAACTGGGACGCGCCGCTCATCGTATCCAACCAGGCTCCCGGCACACTTTTCTTCGGCGCCAGCCGCGTGTTCAAGTCCACCGACGCAGGCAACACCTGGACCCCGCTCGGCTCCGAGCTCACGACCAAATTTGACCGCGACAAGGCGCCCATCCTGGGCCAAATTCCATCCCGCAAGACCACCCTGTCGCTGAACGACGGCGTCTCCGCCTTTCCCACCCTTACCGAGCTGGCGCAGTCGCCTCTCAACGCCCAGATCCTCTGGGCCGGTACCGATGACGGCAACCTGCAGGTCAGCCGCGACGGTGGCCAAACCTGGGCGAACGTGATTGCCAATCTGCCTGGCGTACCTAAGGGCACCTGGGTCAGCCGCATCGAAGCCTCGCGCACCGCGCCTGGCACTGCCTATGTCGCCTTCGACGGGCATCGCTCCGACGATCTGCATCCGTACCTCTACAAAACCACCGATTACGGCCAATCCTGGACCTCGCTGAGCGGTGGGATCCCAGCCGCGGCTGGCAGCATTCACGTAATCCGCGAAGATCCCTCGCACCCCAATGTGCTCTTTGCTGGCGCCCAGTTCGGCGGCTTCGTTTCTCTCGACGGCGGCGCCACCTGGAGCCAACTGCGCATGGGATTGCCCAGCTTGCAGGTGGATGACATTCAGGTGCAGCCCCGCCAGCACGACCTCATCCTGGCCACCCACGGCCGTTCCATATATATCCTCGACGATATCCTTGCCCTCGAGAATATGACCCCGCAGACGCTCGCCGAGCCCATGCACCTGTTCCCCATCCGCGCCGCGACCGAATGGATCGTCAACGGCGACGGCTGGTTTTCGGCAGAGCACTTCGCCGGCCCCAACCCGCCCGACGGGGCGATTCTGGATCTGTATCTCGCGGCGGCGCCCGCGGCCGGCCAAAGCGCCAAAATCGAAATCACCGACGCCGGCGGCAAGCCCGTGCGCACCCTCACCGCAGCCGGCCTTCATGCCGGCATCAACCGTATCATCTGGGACTTCCGCCGCGGCACCGCGGTGCCGCAATCCCCGCAAAGCCAGCCCGGCTTTGCCACCTACCCCGCTCCCAATACGGATGGCGGGGGCCGCGGCTATGACGGCTCGGCGCACGGCATCATGGTGCCGCCCGGCCTTTACTCGGTTCACGTGCAGCTCGCGGACAGGACGGCCAGCCAGACGGTCGAGATGCTGGCCGATCCGCGCATCACCCTCAACCCGGCTGCCGAAGCGGCGCGCCAGGCCCTCTGGCTCCGGCTCGACGCCCTGTACGCCGCCGGCATCCAAGCCCGCGACCTGGCCAACGGCATCCAGACGTCGCTCAAAGCGGTTACCGCAAACTGGAAGCCGGCCGGCGGCGATCCTGCGATCTCTCCGGCGATCCAGGACCAGGCCAAAACGATTGCCACCAAGCTCGACGCTATTCAGTCCGCGTTTATCTCCCAGCGCGGCTTCTTCGGCAACGGCAACCTCCTGCTGCCGGCGATCGCCGAACTGATGGGCAAACTCGAGTACGAAAGCGCCGCACCGCCTGCGCAACAGCCGCAGCGCGCGGCCGCCCTCGCGGCCAAGCTGGGGTCTCTCCAGGCCAGCCTGCACACCCTCACCTCCGGAGCTCTCCCCCAGCTCAACACCGCGCTGAACAAGGCCGGCATCCCTCGCGTGCTTGCCGTGCCCAAAGCCCCCTCACCGCGCCCCAACCCGTTCTAAGGTTGACCTCGCTCTCACCGCTCGGGCCGACAGGACGCGGGGGCGGGGAAGGGGGCTCCCGGAGCCCCTGCGTCTGGCGGCAGCTTGGAGGAGCCCTGAGCGCCAGCGGGCGGACTCTGCCGGGAATCGAAGCCCGCACTCCAAGCGACCAACGGGAGCGACCAGGGCAAAAAGTGGCGAGCCACAGTCAAAGCCGCCCGAAGTCGCGCAGATGCTCCGGATTGGAGCCGAGATCCGGCACACCGGAATCGAACGCTCCCAGGCCCACGATTTTGCGCTTCGTGGCTGTACCCTGCTCTGCGGCCAGGTTTTTGACCGCCCAGCGCACAACCTCCGATGGGGTCAAGCCCAGCCGCTTGACCAATATGGCGAGCGCGGTCGCGGCATCGGCATCCAGACGCGCTTGGATCGTCCGCGGCATACGCCGATTGTAGTACGCGCAGCACCGCAAGCAAAGTGCTAGACTCCGCCTATGCCAACGCTATACGTGGAAAACGTCCCGGCCGACCTCTACGCGGCCCTGCGCGCGCGTGCCCGTGAGCAGCGCAGTTCGATTGCGGCCGAAACCATCCGTATCTTGCGCGAGCACGTGCCCACCGCGGCCGGCCTGCAACGCCGCCGCCGCGCGGTCGCGGCGCTGCTGCGCCTCCAGCGTCAGACCCGTCCCGGTCCTCCCTCCGCGCTCGAGCTGCTGCGCGAGAGTCGTGCGGAGCGGGAAGAGCAACTTCTCACAGCCACCCGGCCCCGCCGGCGCCGTCAGCACGATTGAATCGCCCATGGTGCTCGATGCCAGCGTCGGCGCGAAATGGTGCCTTCCGGACGAGCCGCACGAAGGCGCGGCCGCGCTACTGGACAAACATCAACGCAGCCAGGTCAACCTGCTTGTGCCCGATCTATTTTGGCCTGAGCTCACCGCGGTTCTGGCACGCGCTGTCCGGCGCGGGCGGATCACGCCGCTGGCGGCAGAACGATCTTTGGAGGCTGTGCGCGCCCTGGACATGCCCACTCATCCGACCGGCGCTCTCAGCGCGCAGGCCCTGAGCCTGTCCGTGCAGTGGCAATTGCCCGCCTATGACCTCTTTTATGTTCTCCTCGCGCAATCGCTCGGCGACGAAATGATCACCGCCGACGAACGCCTGGTACGCACCCTCGGCTCGCGCTTCCCCGTCCGCTGGCTCGACGCCCTTACCTGACCTGCGCCCCCGCGCCCGCATACAGCGGCGACGGCACCGTCGGATACACCCGGTACACGTGCGCAAACACCTCAACGAGCAACTACGTCGCCAGGGCCTCGGCGAACCGCTCTCGCTCTGACCATTTCGCTGGAATCACCCGGTACGCCTCCAGCGCCTCGATCAGTTCGCCCGCCACGGTCTGCTCCTGATCATTGAGAAACGCGTAGGCCTCTGGTTCCTGCCGTTCGCCCCCGCGCGCCTTTCGCGTATCCTCAAGCAAGAAATTGTAGGCGAAGATATTATCCTTTTTCGGCGCTCCAATCGCCTGCACCAGCCGCTCCGGCCGCTGCCGCGAGGGCGGGATGAGAAAGTCGATGGCGTGGTCAAACCCGGTCTTGCCCGCCAGCTTCACCCGCTCGCTGTAGCGCACCTGATGGTGGTCGAGAAACTCCCGTACATCCTCGAAAAAGAACGTTGCCACGCGCGGCTGCGCGATCATGAACATGTCGTTGATTGCCAACATCGCCTGCACCAGGGTGTGCATTCGGCGGCCCAGATTGCCTGGCGACGCCTCGACCTTAATCGATGTGCCATCGCTTTGCACCCCCAGCCCGCCCAGAATGCCCTGCAACAGCGCCTTGCGGTGCGACGTTTCAATCTCCAGGCCGCCGGTTTTCAAGTCCGCAAGCGTATACCCGTCGTCGCTCAACTCAATCGTCCCGTTCCTTCGCACCGCATACACCTGCAGGTGGTCATTGTGCCGGTCAAGGAAGGGCGTGGTCAGCTCGCACGCCTCCCCAATCTCTTCCACGCTCAAGCCGCGCCGCAGCCAGTCGACATAGGCGTCGATCAGCTTCTGGCAGTCCTCCCGGATCACTGGATCCACTCCTGATATGCGGGCGCGTCCTGGATGTGGCAAAACGCGCAAAAATGCTTAAAAAGCTGTGCTCGGCCACCCGTGTCAGGGAAAACCCGCGCCCCGCCCGGCGCTTTTGCCTCCGCCAGCGGGATCGCCCATCTGTCCTCAAGCCCTCCCGATATACGTGCAAGTGCGAGCGCCCGACCGCGGTCCCGTCCGGATTGGTGTGCGGCCGCCCGTCGATATCGAGACGCACCAGAACGACACACGTCCGGACGCGCTCGTTCAGCGTCGGCCGCGACATTCGGAACGTGCCCCGCTGCACGTCCAGCGCGAACCTCTCCCGCCCCGTCAATGCCGTCAATTCGTAGCTGTCGTCCGCTCCGGGCGGCACCGATATCGCTGGCGGCGCCGCAATAAAGCGCTTGGCTAGCGCCATCAGGCCCTCCGCTTCGAATTGAGTCAGCATCGCCTCCCGCTACTCCGCGGCCGGCGCCCGGCACGCAGTGATGGCTCGCGCCTTTGCCAGCGCCCGGCAAGTTCATTGAATGTTACGCAAGCGCCACAAAATCTCCAAACGATTCTCCCTTGTCCAGCGCCTGGCCTCCCGCATCGAAACCGGCATATGCCCGAGCCCGATTTCGCCCCCACGCCCGCCCAGCGCCGCTTCCGCGCGTTCGCGCAGCAGCATTGGTGCGAGTACTCCATCACCCAACTCTGCGCCCGCGCCGGCATCTCCGAATCGACCTACTTCCGTTGGCACAAGCGCGCCGCCTTCCGCCTCTGGCTGGTCGCCCCGGACCCATCCGCCGCACCGCGCACCCCTGCGCCGCCCCAGTCAAGCCAGCCCGAATTCCTCCCCGGCGACGTCGTCCACACGCCGCTGGGCGATCTGCCCGTCCCCGTGTTCCGCGTCCCCGACCAGTACCGCAAACCGCTTCTCCACGCCCTTGCCAGCCAGGGAAACGCCCCCTCCCCTGACTTCGACGAACTCTCGACAACATTGTCCCTGGCGCGCCAGGCCCTGGCGCGCCTCTCGCACCGCATCTAAAGATGTATATGCCCGTGAATATGTTCACGCCCACCTGGCCGCAGCGGCGTTTCCGCGCCTTTGCGCGCCGCCACTGGGGCCAGTTTTCGTCCGTCGAGCTCTGCGCCCGCGCCCGCATCGGCCGTACTACGTTTTACCGTTGGCGCCAGCTCCCCGGCTTCTCGCAATGGCTCGCCGAGGCTGTTCCGTTTGCTGTTCCGCCTGTGCCACGCCCCGCGCAGCAGGGGCGCGGCGATTCCGCCGCAAATGAGACAGTTAGCGAAAAAAAAAGGAACAGCCCCAGCGACGATGCCGACCCGCGCACTTTCCTGGAATTCCTGGCCCGCCTCGCCGCTTCACCTGCCCCGGAAGCCCTCGACGCGCAGCGCCGGGCTGGGGCTCCGGGCCCCCAGCCCGGCGCGAGCATAAGCGGGGTGAATGACACAGTGCGTCGTTTACCGGCACAGCCGCGCTGGGGCCCGCGCCAAGAAAATTCTCGCTGAGCCGCTGACCCGCTGAACCGCTGCGAATCCGAATTCCCTTGACTCCCGCCCCCCATCTTCGTATTCTTTGTAGACCGCTTCGGCTTCGTGATTTGCCCCTGTGGCCAGCCGGACCGAATTGCGGTATACTAGTTCTTGCTGTCGTGGATTTTGTGTGGGATCGGTATCCCCGCCTGCGGCTCCGGAGTGGAGCCACTAGCCAAAATTCAAACAGAGCCGCTCAGCAGGCTCCCCTAACGGGAATGCTGGGCTGGGGAAGGTTTGTCGCCTGTAGCAGGGCGGCCTGGTTGAGCTGGAACCACGCTGGTTCTTGTTCCCGGCGCCAAAGTTTGCTATAGTCGAAAGGTTTTCGAGGACGGAGGTCGGAACTTCGGTTTCGGCTTCTGGAAACGGCCCCCAGGGGCCACCACTCACGGCGCAAGCCGTGGATGGGGTCGATACTTGACAACTGGATTGAACACGTCAGATACAAAACTTGTCGATTTTATGGGTTTTGGAGGCCAGAGCAACACTCGTCAAGATTCTTCGCCTCGCCGGCTTGCCGGAGGAGCGGAGATCCATTTTTACTTGAGAGTTTGATCCTGGCTCAGAATCAACGCTGGCGGCGTGCCTAACACATGCAAGTCGCGCGCGAAAGCCCCCGCAAGGGGGCAAGTAGAGCGGCGCACGGGTGAGTAACACGTGGGCAACCTACCCTCGAGTGGGGAACAACCTCGCGAAAGCGAGGCTGATACCGCATACGACCTCCGGTCCGCATGGACCGGAGAGGAAAGCAGCAATGCGCTGGAGGAGGGACCCGCGGCCGATTAGCTAGTTGGTGGGGTAACGGCCCACCAAGGCTATGATCGGTATCCGGCCTGAGAGGGCGCACGGACACACTGGAACTGAAACACGGTCCAGACTCCTACGGGAGGCAGCAGTGGGGAATTTTGCGCAATGGGGGAAACCCTG